>JAGCQO010000018.1 GCA_017965125.1 Paludibacteraceae bacterium | reverse complement strand
CGGTGAAGAAGTCTGGGTGCTGCAATTTGCCGATGTCGTGATACATCGCTCCGACCCTCGCCAGCAGCGCATTGGCATTGACTCTCGGCGCGGCCGTCGTCACGAGATTGGCCACCTGAAGAGAATGCTGGAATGTGCCTGGAGCGAGCTCTGCGAAACGCAGCAAAAGCGGCGTGTTCACATTCGACAGCTCGACGAGCGAGAATTGCGACAGATAGCCAAACAGCCTCTCGAAAAGGAAAATCAAGCCGTAAGCGAACAAAAGCAGCAAGGCCGACACGCCGAAGTATATGAGGACAACGGGGTCAATTCTGCTGAGGTTCGTTTCCTGAATGAGCTGCAAAGCTATGTAGAACACAGAGTAATCGATAAACACGAAGAACGCCGCCCGCGCAAGCTGCGACCTCGTCGTGAGGTCCTTGAGCGACGACACTGCCGCCATACCTGCCGTAATCTGCAGCAAGACGAACTCAAACGGCGAAGGAACGACCAACGCCGCGCACAATGTGGCTATCATGTGGGCGAAAAGCGCCGTCCTGGAGTCGAAGAACGAGCGAATGACTATCGGCACCAGAGCGAACGGCACGGCGTAAACAATCACGTCCTGACGGCTAAGCCTCAGCGCCAGCGTCGCAAGCACGATAGGCACAAGCGTCGTCAGAAGGATGAACAAAACGTGCCTTGTCTCCTTGAAAATCTTCGGACGGAACAGGCTTATGTACAAGAACAGAAGCACCATGAGACCAGCCACAGCCATCGTCTCGCCGCCTATCGTCATCAGCCTGTTGGTCGATACGCTGCCCAAGCCCTCGAAAGTCACGCTGCCGCCTTTGTTCTCACGCTCCTCGTACGACAATTTCAGCGAGTTCAATATGAGTTCGGTCTTTGCCGTTACGATTTCGCCTTTGTCAACAATCCTCTCGCCGGCCTGAATCATGCCCGAGGTCAATGACACCGTTTTCAGTATCTCTGCCCTTTGCTTGTTGGACATCGCCGTGTCAACATACAGGTTCTCCGACAGGAACGAACTGACGTTCACTTCCCTCAGTGCCTCTTTCGACACGCCTTCCGGACAGTCGGTTATTATCTTGGAGTAAGCCGAGCGCACCGTGTTCAACGTCGAGACATCGACACTCACGGCAACGTTGTTTTCCGACAGCAGTTTCACTTTTCCGTAGCCAGCCTTCATTATCGTGTCGAGAACCAGCGACGGCACAACGCCATCGGAATAAATCTTCGCCAGCTCGGTTTTGAGATACGCTGCACACGCGTCGTCGGCCACGCTGTTCAGCTTCACCATCATGGCGCTTTCCACCGACGTGTCCTTTCGCACACAAAGCTCGAAAGCCTTCAGTGCCTCAGTCTGTTGCGCCTTCAGCAGAACCGGGTCCTTGAGTATCGCGAAGTCGTAAGGAGCAGTCATCAGCTCATAGTTCCACGGCCTGCCTTCGCTGTAGTTGTAGCTGAAGCCGCTTCGTTGAGGGAAAAACTGGACGATTATAGCCACTGCCACAACAAAAAGCAGCGCCTTCATCCACCATTGTATCTTTGTGTTCGATGAAGATTCTTTCATTTCATGCGTTTTTCTCGTGGGACATAATCCCAGAAATTCACTCAAATATAAATTGTTTTTACAAAAGAGACACCCGATTCGTCCCCTTTTCTTGCCGTACTTGTTGTTTTGTTGATATTTACATAACTTTGAGAATTGTTCATCAGTAATCAGAGTCTCATGCACGGCATCAATCTAAACAGCGTATTACCAATGCGCAGCGAGCCTTCCGAAACATCAGAGATGGTCAACCAGCTCCTGTTCGGAGAGCATTTCACAATTCTGGAAAGAATCCCGAAATGGTGCTACATCCACAGCCTCATCGACACCTACGAGGGCTGGGTTGACGCGAAAATGGTAACAAACATAAGCGAAGAGATAGCCGAGCAACTCGACGACATGCGCTTCCCGGTAATCAACCGCCCGATAGCGCACGCCTACATCGACTCGCGCTCCGAGAACATACTGCTGCCCGGCGGAAGCCTTCTGCCTTTTTACGACCCCGAGAAGGAAATCTGCTCGATAGTCGAGAACGACATACACATAGCGCGGGAATGCGTCAACATGCCCGATGAGAAACTGTACTCCGGCGAAGACCTTATGTCCGTCGCGTTCATGTTCCTCAATTCGCCTTACCTGTGGGGCGGCAGAAACGCCTTGGGCATCGACTGCTCCGGATTTGTGCAGACCGTCTTCAGAATCTGCGGCATGGAGCTGCCTCGCGACGCGTCGCAACAAGTGGAGCAAGGCACCGTCGTGAACTTCCTGCAAGAGGCAAGACCGGGCGATGTGGCGTTTTTCGAGAACGAGGAAGGCAGGATAATCCACGTCGGAATCCTCGCCTCGAACAGAGAGGTAATACACGCATCCGGCCGTGTGAAAATCGAGCAGATTGACTCGCAAGGCATCCGCAACGAGGACTCCGGCCAATACAGCCACAAACTGAGAGTCGTGAAACGACTGCTATAAACAAGACATTTTTGAACGCAAAAACATAACGCTTGAGAGTTCTTTTCAAGCGTTTGTTATTGTTTTATTTCTTCTTCAATCTTCTCACAACGGCCTCTATGGGGATTATGTTGTTTTGATACACTATGGCAGCGTCATAACCGCCGCTTTCTTCTTTTTGTGAGGCATTAAGAATGTATAAATTGCAATTACGTAAACCACAACTGCTCTTTAATATCCCTCTATAATTCCTATTGTCTCGAGAAACAAACCTCTCGTAGTAAAAGAAATATTCTTTACTACAACGGAGACCGACCGTCTTCCCTGTATAATCGCGGAAGACTGTCTTGTTACTCAAGAAACCAACTTTCTTGCCTGCGAAATCGAACTCATCTGGCGTGACGCCAAAGATGAAATTCAGATACTTTGCTTCGTAGTCATTTAGCATTGAAGACGAATCCACTCCCATTTTGTCTAAGTCATTCAATAGTTCTGCTGGGAACCTCTTGAAGTCAGACACTTGCCGTTTCTTGATTGCTCGTTCCATACTGTCGGGATTGCATTTATGGAAAGAGTAAGAACCGTCCTTTGTCTTTATGAGCATTGTTCCATGTCTGCTTTTCAAGCCCAATGAGTTTGCCGTGGCTTTTCTGTCGAGGAATCGGATTTCTGCGATTTCGTCTTCTGTCATGCCTGACAAGAAATCTCTTTTCTGCTCTGTTGTGTATAGTATAGTAGAGTCAATGACAATATACATTTTGGTTTT
>JAGCQO010000084.1 GCA_017965125.1 Paludibacteraceae bacterium | reverse complement strand
GCCTCGTTCGGAATTGAGGATTTCTGGTATGCCGCCCACGTTTGTGCTGAGCACCGGCACTCCGCTGGCGAACGCCTCGACGATGACGCACGGAAGGTTCTCGAAGTTGGAGAACAGCACAAGGAAGTCGGCTTCCCGATAGGCTTCGGCGACTTCGGCCGAGGTTTTCCTGCCGTGGAAAATCACGCAGTCCGACAGCGAATGTTCGTTTACGAAGGCTTTGTGCTTGAGAGCGTCGTAGTCGTGGATGATGTGCAGCTCGAAGTCGTCGCGCTGCTGGCGGAGCCGTTCGACGGTGCGCAGCAGTCCGCTGAAGTTCTTCGTCTCGTCGTTCAGCGTGGAGATGTGCAGTATGCGTTTTTTCGTTCTTTCTGTGCGCTCCCCGATTTTGAACAGGTCGGTATCCACAAGGTTGAATATCACCTTGAAACGGTTCTTTATGCCGTAATTCTCCAAGCAGTGTTGCAGGTCGCAACTCACTGGCATTATTGAAGATGCGTTGTTGGCTATGGCGACGATTTTCCTTTTCAGAATCGGTGTCAATTCGTTTTTCCTCTGTGGCTGATAGACGCAGCAATGCTCGGTCACGACGTACTTGTAGCCATACAGCCAATGCCACAGTAACGCCAGCTGCCCTGTGGGGTAGAGGACGTGCAGGTGTATCAGGTCGGGTTTGAAGAAATGTTTTTTGATGTATTTCAGTCCGTATTGATACATCCAAAGCGTTTTCAGCTTGCGCAGTGCCTCGTTTTTCGTTGGGCGGATGTGAATCTGCACGTGGGTGTGGTGTGCGCCGCGTGTTTCCTTCACCTCGAATGATTTTGCCATGTCTTTGCCCTCGCACACCGAAAGGATGACGGAGTTGCATTCCTCTGGCAGCGCGTCAATCGTGCGTATGCAGAAGTTTCCCAAAGTGGGGTTGTCTTCGGTGGGGAACCAGCTTAAAAGGTGTAGGATGTTCATGACGTGGTGAAGTTTTCTTCTGTAAAGATACAAATATAGATATAATTAAGGTGCGGCTTTACAAAAATGGACGGTGTGGTTTTGAGGTAACGAAACAAAGAAATCGAAAGGAAAAGTGTGTTTTGTGTTTTGATTTTTATGAAATAAAGCACAAAAACTTTTAAATTGTAAGTTTTGAGTGTAAAAAACTTTTGATTTTATTTGTTTGAATGAATGATGAGGTTTATCTTTGCATCGTATTTGAAAAACGAAAGACACACACAATGATATTTAATGCCTTAAATCTAACTCTAATTCAGCGACTTATCATTCTGCTTGGTGCAGAAGGACAGGGCTGAGACGGGCATAGGTTGACGGCGTTGGCATAGACAGTGAATCTTTCAAAAGGTTCGGCCCTTCTCTCCTAAAAAGATTTCGAGAGCAGGGCTTTGGTATTTTTATAAAGTAAATAAAACAAAACAGTATAAAGTTATGAGCGACAGATTATTTATTTTTGACACGACATTGAGAGACGGCGAACAGGTGCCGGGATGTCAGTTGAACACAGTGGAGAAGATTCAGGTTGCAAAGCAGCTTGAGGCTCTTGGTGTTGATGTGATAGAGGCTGGTTTCCCGATTTCCAGTCCGGGCGATTTCAATTCCGTAAGGGAGATTTCCAAGGCTGTGACATGGCCTACGATATGCGCTCTGACCAGAGCCGTGGAGAAGGACATCGACGTGGCTGTGGATTCGTTGAAGTACGCTAAGCGCAAGAGAATACACACAGGCATCGGAACGAGCGACTTGCACATAAAATATAAGTTCAACTCGAATCGCGAGGAGATAATCGAGAGAGCTGTGGCTGCGGTGAAGTACGCGAGAAGGTTTGTTGACGACGTGGAGTTCTACGCAGAGGACGCCGGCAGAACGGACAACGAGTATTTGGCGCGTGTGGTTGAGGCTGTGATTAAGGCTGGTGCTACGGTTGTGAATATCCCGGACACTACTGGATATTGTCTGCCTTATGAATATGGAGAAAAGATTAAGTATCTTTGTGACCACGTTGATGGTGTGGAGAATGCGATTTTGTCAACCCACTGCCATAACGACTTGGGCATGGCGACTGCCAACACTTTGAGCGGTGTGCTGAACGGTGCGCGCCAGGTGGAGGTGACAATCAACGGCATAGGCGAGAGAGCCGGCAACACGTCTCTCGAGGAGATTGCCATGATACTGAAGTGTCACAAGGGCATCGGCATCGACACAAACATCAACACGACAAAGATTTGTCCTACGAGCCGCATGGTGAGCTCATTGATGAACATGCCAGTGCAGCCTAACAAGGCCATCGTCGGACGAAATGCGTTTGCCCACAGCAGCGGCATTCACCAGGACGGCGTGTTGAAGAACGTGGAGACATACGAGATAATGAACCCAAAGGATGTGGGTCTCGACGACAACGCTATCGTTTTGACTGCAAGAAGCGGACGTGCTGCCTTGAAATACAGAATGGGCGTGCTCGGCATAAACATATCAGACGAGGCGAAAATCGACAAGATCTACCAGGAGTTCTTGAAGTTGGCTGACCAGAAGAAGGAGGTGACTGACGACGACATCCTCGTTTTGGCTGGCGCCGACAGAGCCGATACAAGAGCTGTGTCTTTGGACTATCTGCAGGTGACTACAGGAAAGGGCTTCAAGAGTGTGGCGAGCATCGGACTCGACATCTCGGGACAGAAGTTCGAGGAGGCTGCCACTGGCAACGGACCTGTGGATGCGGCAGTGAAGGCGCTCAAGAAGGTGATTCAGAAGAAGATGATTCTGAAGGAATACACCGTTCAGGCTATAACAAAGGGAAGTGACGACCTCGGCAAGGTGCATGTCCAGGTGGAGTATGACGGAAACCTCTATTACGGTTTCGGCGCGAACACCGACATCGTCACTGCTTCTGTTGAGGCTTACATCGACTGCATTAACAAGTTCAGAATAAAATAAACAACGATAAACCAATTAATAAACACAACGAGATGAATACCTTATTTGACAAGATTTGGGACAAACACGTGGTGCAAACCGTTGAGGATGGCCCAACACAACTTTATATAGACAGACTTTACTGTCATGAGGTCACAACACCGCAGGCGTTCGACACATTGCGCGACAAGGGCATCAAGTTTTTCCGCCCAGACCACATTTTCGCAATGCCAGACCACAACACGCCATCAGACCAGCAGGTGGTGATAAACGACCCTGTAGGCCGCAAGCAGGTGGAGACTCTGAAGAAGAACTGTGAGGAGTTCGGCATCACGCACTTCACTATGGGCACAAAGGATAATGGTATTATTCACGTGGTTGGTCCTGAGAAGGGTCTCTCGTTGCCAGGCATGACTATCGTTTGTGGCGACTCGCACACTTCGACTCACGGTGCTGTCGGCGCTTTGGCGATGGGTATCGGTACGAGCGAGGTAGCCGAGGTGCTTGCAAGCCAGACAATCCTTCAGTCTAAGCCTAAGTCAATGCGAATCAACATCGAAGGTGAGTTGCAGCCAGGCGTTACAGCCAAGGACGTGGCTCTTTACATCATGGCTCAGATGACAACTTCTGGCGCCACTGGCTATGTTGTTGAGTACGCAGGTTCTGTTATCCGCAACATGTCGATGGAAGGCCGTCTGACATT
>JAGCQO010000083.1 GCA_017965125.1 Paludibacteraceae bacterium | reverse complement strand
GCCGCGCTTGAACAGGGCGATTGTGTACTTCTCTAATACTGCGTAGTCCTCGGCGCTGACAAGTCCCTGTGCTATGATTTCCTCCTTTGAGATGTCCTGGTCGTGCTCGCCGATTTCAGCCTTTGTGGTAGGGGTGATGATTGGCTCTGGGAACTTCTGGTTCTCCTTCATGCCTTCTGGCAGCTTCACGCCGCATATCTCTCTCACGCCGCTCTTGTAGGCTCTCCATGCGCTGCCGCAGAGGTAGCCTCTCACGATCATTTCCACTGGGAAGCCCTTGCAAGCCACTCCCACAGTCACGTTAGGGTCTGGTGTAGCGAGTTTCCAGTTAGGGCAGATGTCCTTGGTCTCGTCGAGGAACTTCGCTGCTATCTGATTGAGAATCTGACCTTTGAAAGGGATTCCCTTAGGCAGAATTACGTCGAATGCGGAAATTCTGTCGGTGGCCACCATTACGAGCAGTCCGTTGTCGAGTGTGTAAACGTCTCTTACTTTGCCGTGATATACAGCCTTTTGACCTTCGAAGTTAAAGTCGGTCTTTGTTAATGATTTCATGGGATTAAATATTTGTTTATTGCTTTTCTCAGTTGAGATTTACAAAGTTATGGATAATATCGTTTGGGTGTTGCTTGTTTTTAGAGTTGTTAGAAGCTGTTTGAATTTTATTTCGGATTTATTTGAGAAATGTTTTTGAGAAGATTTTATTTGTCTTCTCGCAGGGAATAGCGGGCTATTTCCAAAAGGAGACGGGCAAAAGATTCCAAAAACAGACTCAAAGAAACCGACTTTGTGTCAACAAAAATCAATAGAATCAAAACAGCTTCTTAATCCTTGTATATGGTCATCTCGCATTTCTTGCAGTCGAACTCGAGCCGCAGTCTTGTGCCTGTGTCGTTGTGTATGTAGAGCGGCTCTTGTGCTGCCGCCTTAATGTGATGCTTTAAGCTGTAGTCCGCTTGGTATCCGTTCTTGGCGCATAGTCCGGCTATTCTTTTTATGCAGTGGCGGCACGTCATCAGCGGCACGTTTTTCCTTGCTTTCAGTTCGAAGGATTCCTCCACGTCGGTTGCTCCGTGCTCTTCAAGGAACGCTTTAGCCAGCTGGTTGTTCACGTTGCCCTCGTATCCGACCCTTGTGTAAGGGTAGGTGCATCCGGGCTCCTCGGCTCTTCTCGTCTCGCGCTTGTGGCTCGCTGTGCGTGCGTCGTCAAGGGCGTTTGTCAGTTCGCGCCTTTTCTCTGCGATTATGGAGTTCGGTATGAACTTCGGCTCGTTTATGTCTATGTCCACGCCGATTACCTCGTAAATCGTGTCGCCTGTCTTGCTTATGTTGGCTTTCAGGTTGTCAAGCGCCATCTGCGCGTTTCGGGCTGGCTCGAAGTCGCCTGTGATGCTCGTCTGGGCTTTCACTCCGTCCTCGCATTCGGCTTCTATGGTTATGCCGCCGTCGCAGTCTTTTATGCGCACGTCCACGCTTATTTTCCTTGCGGCGCTGTTGTCCTGGCTCAGGGTTTTCTCGAAGGCTCTGTCGGAGTTTCTGTTCACCTTCATGCCTTTCTTTAGCATACTCAGTGTCCTTATGTTCTCAATTGAATTGTCGAGGAATATCTGGTAGGCCATGTCGGTCAATAGATAGGCAAAGAGAATGTCTTCATCTACGAAGAAGGAATCATGCCCCACACCATTGAACAGATAGAGGGACTTGTTCTCGTCCTCCAGCACGCTTTTCACGTTCCCTCCCTCCAGAATCCACTGTGCCATAAAATCGGCAATGGTTTCCGGGGTGAAGAACTGTGCGTACTTCTTTCGG
>JAGCQO010000082.1 GCA_017965125.1 Paludibacteraceae bacterium | reverse complement strand
GCAGCAGCAAGCCGTAAGCGAATACATCGACTATGTGAAGAAGCGCACCGAGCGCGACCGCATCAGCGACCGCAAGGTGACTGGCGTCTTCACCGGCTCGTATGCTATAAACCCATTCACAGGCGAGGCAATTCCAATCTGGGTCAGCGAATATGTGCTTTCGGGCTACGGAACCGGCGCCATCATGGCCGTCCCTGCTCACGACAGCCGCGACTACGCATTCGCTAAGCACTTCAACTTGCCTATCATCCCTCTCATCGAGGGCGCAGACATAAGCGAAGAAAGCTACGACGCCAAGGAAGGAATCGTAAGCAACTCGCCACGCCCTGACGTGAAGCCATACATCGACTTCTCGCTCAACGGCCTCACTGTGAAGGAAGCCATCGCGGCGACCAAGAAATACGTGACCGAGAACAACATCGGCCGCGTGAAGGTGAACTACCGTCTGCGCGACGCCATCTTCTCGCGTCAGCGCTACTGGGGCGAGCCATTCCCTGTTTATTACAAGGAAGGCATGCCTTACATGATTCCTGCGGACAAGCTTCCGCTCGAATTGCCAGACGTGGACAAATTCCTGCCTACAGAGACAGGCGAGCCTCCGCTCGGTCACGCTCAGCACTGGGCTTGGGACGAGAAGAACGCTCAGATTGTAGATACAAACCTCATCGACAACAAGACGATATTCCCGCTCGAGCTTAACACAATGCCTGGTTTCGCAGGCTCGTCGGCGTACTATCTGCGCTACATGGACCCACACAACAACGAGGCACTCGTAAGCGGCGAGGCTAACAACTACTGGCAGAACGTCGATTTGTATCTCGGCGGTTCGGAGCACGCCACTGGCCACCTCATCTACAGCCGTTTCTGGAACAAGTTCCTCTTCGACCTCGGTGTGGTATGCCAGGAAGAGCCATTCAAAAAGCTCATCAACCAGGGCATGATACAGGGACGCTCGAATTTCGTGTATCGCATAAAGGACACAAACACATTCGTGAGCCTTGGACTGAAGGACCAGTACGACGTGACACCAATCCACGTTGATGTGAACATCGTGAACAACGACCAGCTCGACATCGAGGCGTTCAAGGCATGGCAGCCTGAGTTCGCCACAGCCGAGTTCATTCTCGAGGACGGCAAGTACATCTGCGGATGGGCTGTCGAAAAGATGTCAAAGTCGATGTTCAATGTGGTTAACCCAGACATGATTGTGGAGAAATACGGCGCCGACACATTGCGTATGTACGAGATGTTCCTCGGACCTATCGAACAGTCAAAGCCATGGGACACAAAGGGAATCGACGGCGTGAACCGCTTCATCAAGAAGCTCTGGAACCTCTTCTGGAACGACGGCAAGCTCGACCTGAGCGACGAGCAGCCAACAGCCGAGGAACTCAAGACACTGCATAAGACAATAAAGAAAATCGGCGAAGACATAGAGCATTTCTCGTTCAACACAAGCGTTTCGGCGTTCATGATATGCCTGAACGAGCTCAAGGGCTGCAAGAAGCGTTCGGTCCTCGAGCCAATCGTCGTGCTGCTCGCTCCGTTCGTGCCTCACGTGGCTGAAGAGCTGTGGCAGGTGCTCGGACACGAGACAAGCGTATGTGACGCCGAGTGGCCAAAATACAACGAGGAATACCTGAAGGAATCCGCAGTGAAATACCCTATCTCATTCAACGGCAAGGTGAGATTCAACCTTGAGCTCCCAACCGACATGAGCAAGGAGGATATAGAGAAGACAGTACTCGCCAACGAACAGACTGCGAAGCAGATCGAAGGAAAGGCTGTCAAGAAAGTGATCGTAGTACCAGGAAAGATTGTAAACATAGTCTGCTAAAGGAATATGAACAACGACGAGATAAAGGCAATCGGCATCCAATGCCTCAAGGACGAGGCAAAAGCCATTCTGGACATGGAATCCAGAATCGACGAGAATTTCGCCGGCGCAGTAAACCTCATTTACGAGTGCCAGGGCAAGTGCATCGTGACCGGCGTAGGAAAGTCGGGACACATAGCGACCAAAATCGCGGCTACACTCGCCAGCACCGGAACACCTTCGTTCTTCCTGAATCCGCTCGACGCCTACCACGGCGACCTCGGCATGGTCTCGAAGGGCGACGTCGTCATAGCCATATCCTACTCGGGATACACCGACGAGCTGCTCAGGGTGCTGCCTTCGCTCATAAACAGAGACATACCGATTATCGGCATTTCGGGCAACCCTCAATCGCTGCTCGCGAGATACTCGAAGTACCACCTGAACATAAAGGTGGAGAGAGAGGCCGACCCGCTAAACCTCGCTCCGACGTCGTCAACCACAGCCACTATGGCCATGGGTGACGCTTTGGCATGCGCACTCGTCAGAATGAGGAACTTCAGCGAGAACGACTTCGCCATGTACCACCCAGGAGGCAGCCTCGGCAAGAGACTCCTCTCGAAGGTGAAAGACTACATGGTGAAGACCGACCTGCCTATCGTAAGCAAGGACACAAAGATAAGCGACGCCATAATCGAGATAAGCAAGACGAAGCAAGGCATCGCTGTGGCAATCGAGAATGAGAGAATCGTGGGCGTTGTGACCGACGGCGACATAAGAAGAGCCATGCAGACACAGCAGAGCAAATTCTTCTCGCTCACAGTGGGCGAGATAATGAGCCAGAAGCCTAAGCAGATAAACGAAAACGAGAAGCTGAGCACCGCCGGCGAGATGATGCGCAAGCACAACATCCACACGCTGGTAGTGACAGACGACAACAATAAATTCGCAGGACTGATAGATGCCTTCAGCGCAATACTCTAACAGAATTGTCTGGGCGGACTGGATAAAGGTCGTTCTCATTTCATTAGTGATAATGGGACACACGGGAAGCTCGCTGATACCCGTGATTTACACCTTTCACATTCCGGCGTTTTTCTTCGTCTCGGGCTATCTGAGTAACTACGAAAAACCTATCAAGCACCTGCTGAAAACATCATTGCTGCTGGCTGGCGCGATAGTGATATGGAACATAATATTCGTCGCGTGCAACATACCGGACGGCGTGAAGGGAGCGGACCTCCACAAAATCTGGCTCTTCGTGAGGAACAGCCTCATAAAGACATTCTGGTGTTACTATCCGACATCAAAATGGGGGCACGGGCTGCTGTGCCAGATGTGGTTCGTCTGGGTGCTGATAATAATAAAACTCGCTTGCGGACTCATAGCCCGGCGAGGCGAGAGGCTGAAGCTCGGCGTCATACTGGCATGCGTGGTTTACACAGCCATCGTTTATCACAATGACGTCAGAACGTGGTTCTACCTGGACAGAAGCATTTGCGCGCTGCCGTTTTTCCTCGCAGGAAACATGGCAAGAGGCATGAAGATAGACGTGGACAAACTGTCGTCGATACGCAACATAGCCATAGCGGCGGCGATAATGACAATATGCGTTGTGGTGACGCTCAAGACGTACGACCGAAGCATAGACATGTTCCACTTCCGTCTTGGCAGAAACGCGATTTTGTATTACACGACGGCAGTCATCGGCACCGCGCTCTGCATCATGATTTGCACAAAACTGCCAAGAGCCAAGGCAATCGAGATACTGAGCAACGGCACACTGCTGATTCTTGCGATACACATCTGGCTTTACCAGTACTTGGACGAGTATTTTATATTTGACAAAACCAGAATAACAGAGACTTTGGCCATAGTGCTCATCTGTCTGCCTCTGGTTTACATAACAGAAAAATGGTGCCCTATCTTATTAGGGAAAAATAAACACACAAAGAAAAAATGAAAACAGTAGCGTTCGTACCCATAAGACTGAACAGCAAAAGAGTGGCAGGAAAGAACCTGAAGGAACTTAACGGCAAGCCTCTCCTATGCTACATACTCGAGACTCTCGTGAAGGTCGAGAAAATCGACAAGGTTTATGTGTACTGCAGCAACCCCGACATAAAGAAGTTCCTGCCTCAGGGCGTGGAATTCCTACAGCGCCCTATCGAGCTCGACAGCGACGACACCTTGGGCGAGGACATCTACGACGCCTTCACCAAGACCGTTGACGCCGACATCTACGTGCTGGCGCACACCACTTCGCCGTTCATAAAGCACGCGACCATAGAGAACGCACTGGAACACGTGACAAGCGGCGAGTACGACTCGGCCTTCAGCGTGGAGAAGATACAGACATTCACATGGTTCAAGGGCCAGCCGCTGAACTACGACCTGAAGAACATACCAAGAACACAGACCATCGAACCGATATACGTGGAGACAAGCGCCTTCTTCATCTTCAAGAGCGAAATATGGAAGGAGCATCACCAGCGAATCGGCTTCAAGCCTTACTTCGCCGAGATAGACAAAATCGAGGGCGTGGACATAGACTGGCCTGCGGACTTCAACTTCGCGGAGAAAATCGTGAAGACGCTGAAATAAACAGGAAAGGACTTTGAGCATGAGCAAAACATACACATCGGAGGACGAGAAGATTTCCTTGAGAAACGAGGACATCACACATGTATGCATTGCGCCAAGCCTCTATCCGTTGATGCAGTACATCCTGCTGAAGGACATCGACACTGTAAAAAAGCACACTTTCTACATCTTCACAGACGTCATATCGAAGGACATAAGGAAGCACCTCCCGTGCGTCCACTACAAGCATGACTCCGGCACATTCTCGCAGAACCTGAAGAAAAGACTCGACAAATTCGCGATTCTGCTGTTCAAATACTGCAGATTCCCGTTCCTGAAAACCGCCAAGATTTATGCCTTAGACATGACATACACCAGCCTGTTCATCGGCAAAAGGGAGTATGACCTGCTGTCGGACGGACCGGGATGCCTGACCAGCAACATGCAAGAGAACTGCGCCGCCTACATCAGGCAGAAAGCTAAGGCAAACTCTTTGGTCGGACGCATCCAGAGGCTAGTCTTCGGCGATGTTTTCATAAACAACTGGGGCAACAACAAGCAGTGCCAGGGACTGTACATGACCGAGGAAAACGTGTCGCCAATCGTTGACAGCCACAAGACCCACGTGAAGTCGCTGAAGCAGATGTGGGACGAGGCCAGCGAGGAGACAAAGGACTTCCTGCTGGAAATCTTCAGCTTAGACAAAAGCGACATCGAGAGCCTCAACTCAAGACCGCTGATGTTTTTCACACAGCCGATGACGACCGACTGCGGCATGAGCGAAAACGAATATGCGGAAGTGCTGAAGAAAATGCTCGGCCGATATGACAACACGCAACTCATAATCAAAACCCACCCAAGAGACCGATTCGACTACCAGTCGCTGTTCCCCGACGCGCTTGTTTACAGGAAAGCCGTCAACGCACAGTTGCTGGAGCTGACAGGAGTGAAGCCGAAGAAGGTCATAACGATTTGCTCGTCGTCGGTCGAGGCGTTCTCGGAGGACATCGAGTGCGACTATTTCGGCTCGGACATTCACCCAAAGATAGAACACCACTTCGGCAAGGAATATTTCCCAAACAGAACGTTCAACAAAGTTGATATGCCATGAATATAGTTTTTGTGACAGAGAAGGAAATATGCGCGGAACAAGGCGGCACTGAACATGCCACCCACACCTTGTCGGCCTCCTTTGCCAAGGACGGCAACAAGTGCTATTCCCTGTTCGTCAAGCCAAAGGACGAGCAGATGACCGCCACTTTCTTTCATGGCAAAGAGCAGTTGAACACCACCGGCGACATAGCCTTGCAAGTTGACAACTTCCTGAAAAGCAACGCCATCGACTTTGTGATAATAAACCTCGTGACGGCAAAATACAGAACGCTGCTCCAGCCTGTGGTTTACGCCACCGCACAGAAAAACGGCGCAAAGGTCATAACATGCTACCACATGATGCCCGGCTACGAGACTATTTGCGGACGATGGAGCCACATCCTTTTCCGACTGACACACAACTACGAGACAAAGCAGGCCGTGACCGACGCCGTGATGCACCTGATGCCCGTACGCACAAGGGAATGGCTCATAAGCAAGAAATACAGAACCTGCATCGAGAACACCGACAAGCTCGTTCTGCTTTCTGAAAAATACTTCGAACCGTTTCTGCGCATTTCCGGCGTGGGCAACGACGAACGATACAGACAGAAACTCGCTTGCATAGAGAACTCGCTGTCGTTCGACGGATTCGCGACGGACGACGACATCGAGGGCAAGGGCAAGACCGCGCTGATAGTCGCACGACTCGACGAAAAGTCGAAAAACATAAGCGACGCACTGAAAATCTGGAAGACCGTCGAGAGCAACGACAGACTGAATGACTGGCACTTGGACATAGCCGGCGACGGCCCCGATATGGCTTATTACAAACACTTATCTAAGAATTTAGGCCTGCAAAGATGCCGTCTGCTGGGCAGGAAATCCAATCCGCAGGAACTGTATAAAAACGCAGCCGTGTTCGTCATGACGTCGGTGACAGAGGGCTTCCCGCTGACATTGACCGAGAGCCAGCAGTTCGGCTGTGTGCTAGTGGTTTTCAACTCGTTCGGGTCGGCCGAGGACATCGTGAAAGACGGCGAAAGCGGATTGATAATAAAGAAAGACGACAACAAAAAATACGCAGAGGCGCTAATGGCTCTGATGGCTGACGACAGCAAGCGCAAAAGCATGGCAAGGAGAGCCGTCGAAAACAGCAGGACGCTCGTTCAGGACTGCATAATGAAAAAATGGTACTCCATGATGGAGAGCATGAAAAACTAAAGCAAGGACATGAAAGGACAGAAAGCATTATTCATAAGATACAAGAAGACAAAGGGCGTTTTTGACGGCGGCGAGATAGCCTCGCAAAAACACTACGAGGCTCTTTGCGACATACTCGACGAGGAGAACGTGACCACAGTTTACATCCACGACGAGACAAAGAGCAAAAGCCTGCTGGACTACATCAGCGGCGCATTTTTCTTCTTTTTCAATTACTACTTCGGACTGACGCCGGGCAGAGTCAGCGAGATAGCGAAGAAGGCGCAGGACTACGACATCGTGTTCATAGACAGAAGCGTGTTCGGCATAATCGCAAAGAAGCTGAAAGAAGACGGATACAAGGGCAAGATAATCTCGTTCTACCACAACGTCGAGACGATGTACTTCAACGCGAAACTGGGCAAAAAACCATGGAAAAACATCATACTGAGATGCGTTGACAACAACGACCGCTACGCCGCGAAATACTCCGACGCGACCATAACTCTGAACAAGAGAGACCGCGTCTTCCTGAAGAAAATGTACGGCCTTGAGAACAACTACATAATCCCAATCACATTTGAAGACAGGCTGGACCCATTCGACTCGCAATCGACAGAAATGACGTCGCAGGAGCCGACGTGTCTTTTCCTCGGCTCATACTTCCCAGCCAACGTCGAGGGAATCCTGTGGTTCGTGAACAACGTGTTCGTGAACGTGGACATAAAGCTGCTGATAGCCGGCAAAGGCATGGACGCTATAATTCCGCAAATCAACGGCATAGAGCCTGCGAAAAGGCAGAAAATCGAGGTCCTGAGCGATGTGCCAGACCTCACGCCATTGTTCCTGTCATCGGACGCCATCATCCTGCCGATATTCTCGGGCAGCGGCATGAAAGTCAAGACCTGCGAGTCGCTCATGTTCGGCAGAAACATCTACGGAACAAAGGAGGCATTCGAGGGCTACGACATCGACTTCACGAAGATAGGCGGCAAGTGCGACACGGCCAATGACTTTATCAGAGCGCTGAAGGAACTGTCTAAAAATCCACGCCCGAAGTTCAACAACGACTCCAGAGAAGCCTACCTCAGCAAGTACACCGACGAGGCTGTGAGACCTGTGTGGAAAGAGATAATCAAAGGCGAATAAGCCTACACACGACGACGCTTGACGATGTCCATGATGTCCTCATAGACCTTTGAGCCAAGCAGCTTGAGCATTGCCAGGTAGAAGAGCACGCCAAGCAGCATCTGAATGGCCACAAGGATGATTTTCGAATCGAGAATCATGAAATGGCTATTAACCCACTCCACTCCCATGACGAAAAGGAACATCAGCGCGCCGACGAACGCGTAAGGCGCTATGTCCATGAACTGGTCGAACACACGGTATGACGCCAAACGCTGGGCCGTCATCGAGTCGCAGACGTAGGAAATCACATTGGCGACAGAGAACGAAATGAGCAGCGCCTCGATCGACAGCTCGAACTGCCAGCCGCCAAACGCGAATTGCGAACCGACGAACACAATGAAAATCGACAAAAGCGTCAGTGTGTTTTTTATGGTCTCAAGCATGAAATTGACCTTCGAATGGCCACGAATCAAGATGAGGTTCAAATTCAAAGAATGGAATGGCAGCACGATGGCGACCGGAACAAGCATCTGGAAATAAGGCACCGCCGGCAGCCACTTGTCCGTCAGGAGTATCGACACCAACGAACTCATCAAAGCCGAAAGCCCGAACATAATCGGGAATATGGCGCAAGCCGTGACCTTGACAATCTTGCGCAGGTACATGAGCTGGCGGTCCTCGTCGGACTTCAGATTCGACAGCATCGGATAAGCCACGCCTGAGATGGCAGACTGGATGACCGTGGACGGAATCTGCTGATACTTATTGGCCTGCGAGTAAAAACCGAGCAATGCCGGATTAAACAATCGACCGATTATGACGCTGTAGATGTTCTTCACAATCGTGTTTATGAACGATGCAAAAAGCATGAACGACGAGAATGTGAACACGTCTTTTATAATGCCGAATGTCGGATGAAAAGACACTCGCCACGACGACGCCAGCCATAGGAACAGCACTCTGACAACGTTCTGCAGGAATATCTGCCACGCCAAAGCCCAATAGCCGACACCGTTCAAGACCATCAAAACCGTAGCAATGCCCGAAACGACCGCCGAAGTCAGGTCCGCAAGCGAAATGACCTTGAACGAAAGCGACTTGGACAGGATGATGTTCTGGACTATGCCGAAGGAATTAATGATGATGGACAGAAACAGAAACCTCGACAGTGAGCACAACTCCGGCATTCTGAAGAACAGCGCGATGTATGGCGCGGAGAAAAACAGAATCAGGTAGATGACCACCGCGATGAGGATATTGACAAAGAAAATCGCCGAGTATTCCTCGTCCGTGTTGCCGTCTCGACGAATGAGCGCCGACGTGAAGCCCGACTCCACGAGGATGTTGCTGAGCATTGTGAACACCGCCAAAGCACCGATGTAGCCGAAGTCCTGCGGAGACAGGAATCGTGCAGTTATGATGCCGACGATGAGCGCAACAAACTGAAAGAAGAATTTATCGACACCATTCCATATAAGTGCCAATACCGTCTTATTTTTCAAATTGTCTGCCAAAACTTCGTCTGATTATTTCTTGGAACTCAGTGTCTTAGTGTAAAGCTCCTTGTCGTTAAGAACCTCAAGCGCCTTCTTAAGTACAGGGTCGCTGACCAATGTGTGGCGCACATAGCCTTTCTGATAGTAGGCGCGCTTGACGATTTCGCCGTTTATCAGGTCCACGATGTCCTTCTTGAAAAGGTCCATGTCGGCGTCGATGTCAGGAGTGAGTTTTTTCTTCAACGCCTCAAACTCCTTCGCCGCACGCTCTCCATAGCCCTCGTTCTTCGCTATGTCCATCACCCATTCGAGACGGCCTTGCGTACGCAGTTCGTACTTGAAGTCCGTGCTCTTGACGAACGACTTGAACGCCTCGAAGTCCTTGTCCGTTATGGAGAAAGTCTCAGGCTCAGCGATATGCTTGTTGGCGTCGCAGTATGTTGTGGCGTAGTCGAAAATCAGGTTTCTTGCCCACAGCTGATAAACGATGTTCAACTGCTGGTCGTTCTTCACCTCGAAGTCCGTCTCAATGCCGCCGCCGTCCTTGACGATACGGCCGTTCGCTGTCTTGAACTCATGTCTCAGCGAATCAGGAATCTTCGTCGATGAGCCGTCGTCGCCACGCTTAGCGTAGTCTATCGCCTGGATGCAACGTCCGGAAGGTATGTAGTATTTCGCTGTGGTCAGTTTCAGATGGCCGTTGTATGGCAACTCGCGAGTCGATTGCACAAGGCCCTTGCCGAACGAGCGTGTGCCGATGATAACCGCTCTGTCGAGGTCCTGCAACGCGCCCGAAACAATCTCCGACGCCGAAGCCGACGATGAGTTCACCAACACTGCCAAAGGAATGTCTGGCAACAAAGCCGCCGAAGATGTCTTGAACACCTGGTCGAGCTGCTTCGCCCTGCCTCTCATCGACAGCACCTCCTTGCCTTGTGGCACGAACAGGTTGATAATCTCCACTGCCTGGTCCAGCAGTCCGCCCGGATTGTTGCGAAGGTCGAGGACGATGGATGTTATCTTGTGCTTGCTCTTGAGGTCGTTGATGGCAGTGCGCACGCCCTCGGCCGACTTCTCTGTGAACTGGTCGAGAAGGATGTAGGCTGTGGAGTCGCCCACAACGCCGTAATAAGTGACTGCAGGAATCGTGATTTTCTCACGGACAAGGCGTTTCTTGATCACCTTCTTGTCGCTGCCTCGGTTCACGATGACCTCAAGCTCCGTACCCGGTATGCCACGAAGCATCGCGCTGACCTCGGACAATGTCTGACCCTTTATCTTCGTCTTGTCTATTTGCACAATGACGTCGCCAGCCCTGAGCCCAGCCTTGTCGGCAGGCAGCCCTTCGTATGGCTCGGAGATGAGCACATCGAAGGCTTCGGACTTGGTCGAGTCTATCGAGTATGAACGAGGGTGCTGCGAGATGACCGCTCCGATGCCGCCATACTGTCCGGTCGTCATGAACTTGAAGTCCGATGACTCCTCGTCCGGAATGTAACTCGTGTAAGGGTCCAAAGAAGACAGAGCCTCATCGATCGACGACGAGATAATCTTCTTGGCGTTTATCGTATCGACATAATAAAGAGACAACTGCTTGAAAATGGAATTGTAAACATCCAGATACTTAGCCAGCTGCGCGCCGTTATTGTCGCTATCCGACACGGATGCAGGCTTTGCCGCAAAAGCAAGCGCAGAAACGGATAATAACAATCCGATTAACGAAGTCTTCGTGTTTCTCATGTTTATGTCTTAAAAATAATGCGTTATTCGTTTACGGAAGGATGAGCATAGCGTCTCCATAAACGCCGAATTTGTAGCCCTCGCCCTTCTCGTCCTTGTATGCAATCGCCTCCTCGTAAGCCTTCATCACGAGGTCATAGCCTCCGAACGCGCATGTCATCATGAGCATTGTGGAGTATGGCAGGTGAAGGTTTGTCACCAAAGAGTTGTTTATAGCGAAGTCGTAAGGAGGGAAAATGAACTTGTTTGTCCATCCTGAGAATGGCTTGAGGTTATGGTATGAACCTACAGAAGACTCGATGGCTCTAAGTGTCGTTGTGCCTATGACGCATACGTTATGACCCGAAGACACAGCCTCGTTCACTCTGTCTGCCGCGCTTTCGGTTATCTCCAATGGCTCGGAATCCATCTTGTGCTTTGTCAGGTCCTCAACGTCTATCTCACGGAAGTTGCCCAAACCTGCGTGAAGAGTGATGTTCACGAAGTCGATGCCCTTGATTTCGGCACGCTTGAGCAATGATTTCGAGAAGTGCATAGCTGCCGCAGGAGCCACTACAGCACCCTCGTTAGCAGCGAACACAGTCTGGTAGTTGTCGGCGTCCTCAGGTATCGGGTCGCGTCTCGACTTGATGTATCCTGGGAGCGGTGTCTCGCCCAGTGAATAAAGCAGCTTCTTGAAGTCCTCGTGAGGTCCGTCGAACAAGAAGCGCAGTGTTCTTCCTCTCGATGTCGTATTGTCAATCACCTCAGCCACAAGCGATTCGTCGCCGAAGTACAGTTTGTTTCCGTTTCTTATCTTGCGTGCTGGGTCAACAAGCACATCCCACAAACGAAGCTCCTCGTTCAACTCTCTCAAAAGGAAAACCTCGATCTGAGCCTCAGTCTTTTCCTTTTTGCCATAGAGACGAGCAGGGAAAACTTTCGTGTCGTTGAACACAAAAACATCCTTGTCATCAAAATAATCTATGATATTCTTAAACAACTTATGCTCTATCTCGCCAGTCTTCTTGTGCACTACAAGCATCTTTGCGTCATCACGGTCCTTTGAAGGTTCATCATGCTGCACAGGGAACTGCGCGATTCGTTCTTCATCAAGATTAAATTTGAATTTTGAAAGTTTCATATATATCTTTTTATGTTGTTTCTAAGGAATATGTATTTGTCGAATAATCAACAAATATACAATCTGAGAATAGGGGTTGTCAAGTGTTTTTTACATTTTTCACTTATTCTTGTGAAAATGCACCAGTCCCGATTTTTGACAGAAAATCCTCCACCTGCCAGCAGTCTTCGACCTTGACGTCGCCTATTCTTGTTCGGCGGAGAGCCGTGAGGTAGGCACCGCTGTTCAGCGCGGCTCCGATGTCGCGAGCCAGTGCCCTGATGTAGGTTCCTTTGCTGCATACGACCTTTATGCGCAGCAGCGGAAGCGAGAAGTCGAGTATCTCGATGGAGTCTATGACAAGGGTCTTCTTCTTCAGCGTCACCTCCTCGCCGTTACGTGCCATGGCGTAGGCACGGCGGCCGTTGACCTTCACTGCGGAGTAGGCTGGCGGCTCCTGCTCTATCGTCCCGATGAACGACTTGAGCGTCTGCTCCACAAGCTCGCGTGTGATGTGCTCCGTGGGGTAAGTCTTGTCCACAGGATGTTCCGTGTCGAACGAAGGGGTCGTCGCGCCTAAGAAAAGGTCGGCGACATATTCTTTTGTCTGATACTGAAACGACTCGATTTGCTTGGTCGCCTTGCCGGTACACAGCACCAGCACGCCGGTCGCCATGGGGTCGAGCGTGCCTGCATGTCCGACCTTCAGCGCCTTCGACTTGCGCCCCAACGAATGGCAAATGGCATAACGAACCTTGCTGACCACCTGGAATGAGGTCCACTCCAAGGGCTTGTCAAAGTAAAGGATTTCTCCAGAATCAAAATCCATTAATCAACCATGTTTAAGTCAAAACCTGCCAACAAAAGACACACGATGACAGCACCGACAACGATTCTGTACCATCCGAAAGCCTTGAAGCCATACTTGGTCAAGAAGTTGACAAACCACTTCATGGCCAACAAAGCCACGACGAAGGCTATGGCGCAGCCAAGAAGCAGCATCGTGATATTATGGCTGGTAGCCCAAGTGGTCTCCTCTTTCATCAGGTCGAGCAAATCGAGCAATGTGGCGCCTGCCATAGTTGGCACAGCCAAGAAGAATGAAAACTCAGCCGCTTTCTTTCTGGTGAGCTTCTGGGTCATACCACCGACGATGGTCGCCATGCTGCGGCTCACACCCGGAATGACCGATATGCACTGGAAAAGACCAATCATCAAGGCTCTTTTCACAGTCACCTCGTTCTCGTCCTTGCCCTTGTTGAAGATTCTGTCGCAGAAAAGCATGAACACACCGCCGACAATCAGCATAATCGCAACGACCTCGACGCTGTCAAGCAGCCAGTCCAGCAATCCGCTCTTTTTCGCCGCAAGTCCGATTACCACTGCCGGCAACACACCGACAATCAGCAATCCGTAGAACTTAAGCTTCTCGTTGAACTCCTCCTTGCTCCTCACAAGAAAGAACTTCTTCCAATAAAGACAAACGACTGAGAGGATTGCTCCGAATTGAATTATGAACGTGAAAGCATGAACAAACGGACTGCCTTCATTCACGCCCATCAGATTCTGGGTTATTATCATGTGGCCTGTTGACGAAACTGGCAAAAACTCAGTCAGTCCCTCAACGATAGATATGATAATGGTCTGAAATAAACTTAGATCCGCGCTCATTAGTCGTTGTCCTTATCTTTAAATTTATACATGATGGCAAAAATCATAAACATAAATCCAAATAGAGAAACCATTGGACCTACAGTGATTCTCCTGAACGAGAAAATATCAGGGTTGAACTCCTGACCAGAGTTCGGTCCGAGCATTAACACAAAACCTATGATTATGATGACAAACGAGATTGCCATGAGAACAAGGTTCTTCTTGCTGACCGGAAAGTTCTTGTGATTGTTTTTATCTGACATGATAAGAATTTTTAGATGTAATATAAATCGTTTGTCTTGATGCGGAGATATTTACCAACCGCGAACATCGACGAGAACAATGATATGATGATGCCCAAGACAAATATCACTCCTACGGTTATAGCCACGTTGAGCGGCGCTACGAGGTTGAACAGCGGGAAGCCGTAATAGTACTGCAGATAGTACAAAAGTCCCTCAAGCAACGCCGACGACAGCAATGCGGCAACCAGTCCGTTCAACAGGCTCCTCGCGAGGAACGGCTTTCTGATGAACCACGCTGTAGCACCCACCAAGCGCATCGTGTTTATCGTGAAGCGCTTAGAGTAAAGCTGCAAGCGGATTGTGTTGTTTATGAGTCCGATTGACACGATGAGCATCAGCAGCGACACTCCGGCCAAGAACAATGAAATCAGGTTGATGTTTTTGTTCACGTCCTCCATCATGTTTTCCTGATAGATGACTTCGTGAACGCCGTCGTAGGCCGACAGCTCCTTCTTTATGTTGTCCATGCTGCCTGCGTTGGCATACTCGGCAGAGGCATTCACCTCGATAGACGCAAGAAGCGGATTGTAGCCGATGACGTCCTCCGGCATCTCGCCCAGCTCGTCGGACAACTCGCTCATGGCTCTTTCCTTCGAGATGAACTTTGTGGACTTGACGTAAGGCGCGGTCTTCAGGCGGTTCTGCAAAACCTGCAAATCCGGATTGGCGATGCTGTCCTCAAGCACAATCGTGAAAGAGATGTTGCTCTTTATGTAGTCTGAGGTCTGCTTTGCCACCAAAGTCAGCGTAGTGATTATTCCCACAAGAAACAGCACCATCGCTATGCTTAAAGTTGTCGTGAGATTGGAATTAAAGAATTTGCTGGTACGAACCTTGGGTTGTTTTGCCATAACTTATAGTGTTTTTTACCCTTTGAAATCAAAAAGAAAAATTGTTCAAATTTACGAGATAAAGTTTAAAGTACGAATTTTTCATTCGTCAGAAGACATGGAAATTAAGCGTATCCAGTTTCTTCATGTGATACACGATTATCTTCGCCGACTCCGGGTGCTTCTTTGCGCTCATGTTCTTGAAACACGAGAACAGTCCGTCCTCTGGCTGAGGGAAGATGCTGTCGATGCCGAAACCTGCCTCGTTTGCGAGCTTCCTGACCTCCTCCACGCCGAACTCCGCCGATGGGAACGCCACATACAACGACCCGTTCTCAACCAAAACCTTGTGGAACAACTCCAACGCGTCTTTTGGCGGCAAATAGCCTTGCTCCGGCAGTCCGCTCCAAGCCGTGACCGCGCCGAAAGACAGCTCGTCCAGCTTTGTCGTCTCGCCGGGAAGAATGACCGAAACACCGTATCTGCGCTTGGCCTTCTCCATCTTCTGCTTGTCCGACTCAATGCCCTTCACCGACCAATGGACATCCATCATGGCGACGCTGAAATCGCCTTCGCCGCTGACATAATCCAACAACCAGTGAGAAGACGAATGAGTCTCCTCAAGCACTAACTTCTGTCGCCATTTCAATATCTTAGGAGCTATATCCATAAGCGTTTCCTTTTTGTGTTACGCAGTGCGTTTGCGCCTGTAGTAATAAACGGCAAGCGCGCCGACCGCAATCAGGAACAGCACTGTCGAGATGTTTCTTATGAGATTGCCTCTCTCGTAAGACTCCGGCTCAAACTTGAATTCCACTTTGTGCTCACCTGCTGGCAGGCTCATCGCCCTCAGCAAATAATTCGCACGGAAATATGGTGCCGGTTTGCCGTCTATATATGCGTTCCAACCTTTGTCGTAATAAATCTCGGAGAAGACCGCAAGGCTCTTCTTAACCGACTTGTATGAGTACTGCAAGTGGTTTGGCTCATACGAAGTCAGGGCGATTGTCGCTGTCGAGTCTGAGTTGTTCGCCAGATCGACGCCGTTCTTGTTTATGAATTCCGCTGGCACAAGGTCCTTGTACTCCTTGTCGAAGACCAACGACTTCTTGTTGTCCATCCTGCCGAGAGCTATCATCTCGTCGTCTGGCGTCTCGGTCATTATTGCCTGGTTCACAATCCACACTGGTCCGTTTGCGTAAGGGTTCTGCAGTGGCGCCTGGTCTGGGTTGTAAATCACGTACTTCATGTTCAGCATGTTCAGCACTCTGCTCTGTGAGAATGTGTTTGCGAACATCGAGTTCACCTCATTCATATCCTTTGCCGAGTTCACTACCTGGAATGTTGTGAGTATGCCTGTTATCTCCTTGTCTATGTGAACGTTTATGAGTTCCTGGTAACGACGCAGCTTAGCAGCGTGGTAGCCGCCTATCGAATGGTGGAAATACGACGGCTTCGAGCTGTTGAACACGTTTGTCGTCAAGTCCAGAACTCTGTGCTCTGCCTTGTCGGCCATTATTATCTCGTCGGCCTTCGAAGGCTGGAAGTAGTCCATCTTAGGCTGCTTCTTGAACATTGTGTTGTTCAGGTATCTTTTTGCGATAGGCACCAAGTCGATGAGGAGCAGTACGCCGAGCGCCACAAAAGCACCATACATCGGTATCTTGCCTGCGCTCTTCTTGTCCTGCGTCTTTGACAACAGCAGAACCACGAATGCCAAGACGATGAACACGAGTGAACGCAAAGCCGAGCTTGAGAGCATGGCCTTTCTGTCGGCTGGCAACGTATCGAGGAAGAATGACGGATAACCGTTCTGCACCATATAACCATCGACGTCCGCCTTAAAGTCGCCTGCAATGGAAGGAATAAGCCAGAACAGCAAGCACAGACCGCCAGTCACACCTGCCGATATGTACAATGCCTTGCGACGGAACTTCACGTCGGCCGACGCTGTTCCTTCCACCGGCCAGAACCAGTATTTCAGTCCGAGACCAGCCAGCACTGCCAACGACAGGCAAGAGATGACAAGCGTCATGGACACTGTTCTGAACATATTGTAGAGCGGAACGTAATCAATGAAGAAGTTGGTCAGCGCAGGGAAGTTTCGTCCCCAAGAAAGAATCATGCCCAAGACAAACACTGCAAGAAGCCACCATCTTTCTCTGTTAGGCACGATGAACATCGCCAGAAGCGCCAAGAAACAGATTATCGCTCCGGCATAAACAGGACCGGCAGTGAATGGCTGAGTGCCCCAGTAGGTCGGCATAGGCTGGTTCTTGAGTATCGCCTCAGGGTCAGCGCCAAGCTCCTTGAGTTTCTCACCTGTCTTTGAGTCGGCTGGCAGATATTCCTGCGAAGCGCCTCCCTGGAAGTCCGGGATGAGCAGCGTGAACGTCTCGCCTATGCCGTAAGACCATCCTGTGATATAATCCTTGTCGAGACCCTCTGTCTGACTGCTCTTGTCGATAGTCAAGCCGTTGGAGTGGCCTCTCATTGTGTACTCGCTGTACTCTCTTGTCGTGATGATGTTAGTCGCATTCAGACCCACCGCTACGAGTGCCGACACAATCAACAGTCCCAGCGTGCCGAACATCGGAAGCAGCCTCTTCTCTCTTATCGCGAACACGAGTTCCGACACTCCGTAAATCAACAGCGCGATGAATGTGTAATAAACGATCTGAAGGTGGTTCGCCCTAATGAACAACGCAAGGAAAAGCGTCGTAATCACAGCGCCCACATAACGATTCTTCCTGAATGAGTAAATCACGCTGCCTATGACCGCCGGCATGTAGGCTATCGAAAGCGCCTTTGTGTCGTGGCCTGCCGCAAGGATTATGAGGTTGTAGGAGCAGAACGCAAATGCCGGAGCCAGCACAAGGCTGAGCCATGGCTTCACGTCGAAGCACAGCATGAGGATGTAGAATCCGATGAGGTAAAGGAACAGTGTGTAAACCACGCGAGGCAGCTTGTACAGCGTGTCGCCGACGACGATGGTCAGCAAATCATTCGTTCTTGGACCTGCGATTTGATAGGTCGGCATTCCACCGAACATCGAGTTGGTCCAAAGCGTGCCTTCCTCATGTGTGGCGTTGAAGTCACGAGCCTCCTTGCTCATGCCCATCCAACTTTCCGTGTCACTGCCCACAAGGCTCTTTCCATCCAAGACAGGCGAGAAGTAAACGAATGATATAATGAAAAATATAGCTACAGCTACGATGTGTGGCAATGCGATTTTGCCGAGCGATTTCTTGTCTGTCTGCGTCATTTACGGCAGTGTTTTATGGGGTTAATGTATCTTGATTATCGTCTCATCATGCCTCCCTGATTCATGCCCGGCATCGCCTTCTCTTCCGGAAGCGCCATCTGCCTCAATCCGGAACGCTGCCCCGGCAGTCTGTGCTTGTTTCTCCTCTTCGCTATCGCCTTGAGGTCAAGCATATATCCGAGAGTCACTCTTAGGTTATGTTGATAAATGTCCGAAGGCTTGTCGGTGCCTGAGGAATTAGTCACAGGGAAGTCATAGCCGACTCTCATGAACGCGCCGTAAAACTCGATGCCGACACCCACGCCAATTGAGAAGTCGAAGCGGTGCATGCTGTCGCCGGCGAATGACGAGCCGAACGGATTTCTGAGCTTATAGTCACGCGTCGCCATATAATAATGGTTGCCGTAGTCGCCCATCAGACCGACATTCAGTCTCGGACCGCCATAAACAAAGAACTTCAGTTTCTTCTTTTTGTCAAGCGGCACATAGTAATTCACATCGACCGGCACATAAAGATAGTGCATGAATCGTGTGCATGTCGTGTATGGCTCATACCACTCCACGCCGTATCTGTTGCCGCGGTACTCCCAGCCTATGCCGAAACCCACAGAAAGGTTTGACGAATCCTTGACGAACTGCTCATATCTGAACTCGACATTCCATCCGTTCAGATGGTTGGTCTTCGATTGCTTGCCTTCCTTCTGTGCCAAAAAGTCTGCCACATAGCTTCCGTCCAAACCTATTCTTTGCGCATATAAGTTGGCGGAGCTTATGAAAAGTATCGTGAAAAACAGTCTTATTGCTATTTGCTTCATCTTGGGGCTGATTAATTTGCAGTAACTCCTATTAGCTCAATGTCATATATCAAGGCGGTGTATGGGTCAACCTTCACGGTGCCGTCATTGACGCCGTCTGAACCATAAGCAAGGTAATAAGGTATCCACAGTCTCCATTTTGAGCCTACCTTCATTCTCTTTATCGCCTGCTTGCATCCGTCTATCATGTTGGAGTAAAGGAATGTGGCGTTAGTGCCGCTTGACAGCGTGTCGCCGTTTATAAACATCGCCGTGTAGTTGAGCTTTATGAACCCAG
This sequence comes from Paludibacteraceae bacterium, assembly GCA_017965125.1. Classification (GTDB taxonomy): domain Bacteria; phylum Bacteroidota; class Bacteroidia; order Bacteroidales; family Paludibacteraceae; genus UBA4363. Next base: position 1,966 of record JAGCQO010000082.1, on the reverse strand, counting down.
GCAATGCTGGCACCGAAGGCCATGAAGGATCTTCCTCAAAATATTTTTTGTATTTCAGACCCGTGTTCAGAGTGACAACGTCGCTTTCGTCCACATTCTTAATGTATGTCTCGCCTGCGTCTTTGGTGTCTTCATACTCATCCTCGCACGAGACGAAAACGGACGGTGTAAGAACCGCGGCGATAAATAACAGATATCTTAAAACACGTGCTTTCATTGACTTACTTTCTAACGCTTCTTTTTGCCAAATCGTCTATCACAGAAAGGACGATGTAGAATAATATAATAACAGGGAAAGAAGCCATTTTGAATATTATGATGAAAACGGCGCTCACCGCGAGGAACAAGTATCTGAGCTTGTTGTTCGACAATGAGAAATCATGGAACTTAAGCGAGAACATCGGCAGCGGCGACACCATCAAGTAGCAGAACAGCGCCACAACGATAAGCATCGTCACAACTCCGCTGACACCCAGCTTCAGGTTGTAATGATTCAACGTTGAGATAACGAACACCCAGAACAACGCATTTGCCGGCGTTGGCAGTCCGATGAACGAAGATGTCTGGCGCTCATCTATATTGAACTTGGCCAAACGCAACGCGGAGAAAACCGCGATGAAGAACGCCAGGAAAGGAACAAACGAATACTCCGACAGCACCGAGCAGCCATCCAAATAGCTGTAAACAGCCACCGAAGGAGCCACGCCGAAGCTGACGTCGTCCGCAAGCGAATCCAACTCCTTGCCCAACGGCGAATAAGCCTTCAGCCCTCTTGCAGCGAAACCGTCGAAGAAATCGAACACTGCAGCCGCCACGACAGCAAACGCCGCATAGTCAAAGTTTCCCCAGAATGCGAAAACACATGCCACGCAACCCGAGAAAAGGTTACAACAAGTTATTGAATTCGGAATGTTCCTTACTATTGCATTCATAATGCGTTTTATATTTTACTCGTTCAAACGTGCGATAATTGTCTCGTTTCCAGTAGTCTTGTCGCCTACCTTAACATAGATTTCCGTATCCAAAGGCAGGAAAATGTCAACTCTCGAACCGAACTTGATGAAGCCCAGCTGCTCGTTGATGTGCACAGCCTTGCCTTCCTTTGCGTAAGTCACGATTCTCTGTGCCAGCGCACCGGCTATCTGCTTGATGAGAATCTTCGTGCCTCCCTCGCTTGTCATTCCGATTGACGAATGCTCGTTCTCCTCGCTCGACTTTGGGAGGTAAGCCGCTGTGTGACGACCCTTGTGGTGCTTCACATAATTCACAATACCCTTTACTGGATACCAGTTGGCGTGCACACTAATAAGCGACATGAATATAGAAACCTGGATTCTTCTCTCGTGCAAAAACTCATTCTCCTCAGTCTCCTCTATAACCACGATCTTGCCGTCTGCTGGCGCAATGAGCAATGAAGGGTCGGAAACCGAAATGATTCTTCTTGGGCTTCGGAAGAAATACAAGAAATAGCCGAAAGCCGCGATACTAACTACAATGTCCACAATCACGAACAACTTTGGACCGAATTGCCACCACAATGTAAGGTTCAGGATACAAAGAAGTGCCAAAAGGCATAAAATAATTGTTCTTCCTTCCTTATGTATTCGAAGTCTACGCATTTTTGATGATGTTTTTGTTTATATTAAATTGTTGTTATTATTCCCAAGTACATAAATGTTCCGACAGTGGCAAACAACACGCTGTCAAAACGGTCGAGCATGCCGCCATGGCCCGGAAGTATCGTTCCAGAATCCTTGACGCCAAGCGTTCTCTTGAACAACGACTCGCACAAGTCTCCGATGGTGCCGAACGCCACAATCACTATCGCCAAACCTATCCAAACTGGAGTCGAGAATTGCGCGATATCTGTAAATGAGCTGAACACGATCGAAGCTACCACAGCCATCACTGCTCCGCCAGCAAGTCCTTCCCACGACTTCTTAGGCGAAACGCGAGGAAACATCTT
>JAGCQO010000081.1 GCA_017965125.1 Paludibacteraceae bacterium | reverse complement strand
GTGTCCATTTTAAATACAATGGGGAATACGTATTGGCGTTTTATCTTCTTGCCATCGATCTCGGCAGGCACCCACTTCGGCATGGCGCTAATAACCCTTACCGCCTCAGCGTCTAAACTCGGGTGCACAGACCTTAATACTTGTATGTCGGTTATGCTTCCGTCGGTGTCAATCGTGAATCGGCAAATCACTCTGCCTTGTATGCTGTCTTTTTTCGCATCCTCTGGATATTTCAAGTTGCTTTCGAGAAATTTGTATAATGAGTCTGTGCCTCCGGGAAATTCGGGCGATTTGCCAATGAAAGTATCAATGCAGATTGATTCTTCATAGTTGTTGTCTTCTTTCTGCGCTGTGGCGTAAGAGGCTGTCATTAAGAGCGTGGCTAAGATTAATGCGAGTTTTTTCATTGCTTGATAGATTGTGTCTCGGTCAGGGCAAATGTAATTATTTTTATTAGTTTGTTTGTGAATGTGTGTAAAAACATTAATGCCGCTGTGTCTTGCTTTCATGGCTTGTTTGCGTAGGGTGTTCTCTCGTCCGCTTGCAGTGCGTGGTTTGTTGATTTGGTTTTATTTCTTTCTTTTGTTTCTCGGAAAACTCATGTTGAAGACATGAGCGGAAAAGAAAGCAAAGTGACATTTTTCTTTGTGGAATTTTTGAAAGCGGAGCGGCGGATGGCTGTTCCGCTTTCTTTTTGCGCCGTGTTTTGTCATGAAAGTTGTCATTATGTTGTATAACATTCCTGTTTTCTGTGTATCTAAAATGCGTTTGTATATATTTGCGTAAATTCACAATTGGAAATCCAGGCCGCTGCTTGCTTTGAGTCAATATGATAAGAGTCGGGGAACGTGCTTTTTGTGGGTTAATTGTCATTAATAATCAAATGCTTATGAAGAAAATTTACTATTTGCTCGCGTCGCTTTTGCTCGTGCCGTTTATCGACGCGTTTGGCTCTTTCGGTTCAGAAAACGGGCATGATTACATCGACTTGGAACTGCCTTCTGGCACTCTGTGGGCTACGGCTAACGTGGGCGCTAACATGCCTGAGGCTTATGGCGACTATTTCGCTTGGGGCGAGATCGAGCCGAAAAAGAGTTACTCATGGTCCAACTACAAGTACGGAACCAATGAGTCGTCCATAACAAAATACTGTTGCGACAGCGTCGTCGGCAAAGACGGATTTGTCGATGGCAAGACGATGCTTGAGGCGGCTGACGACGTCGCTCATGTGAAGTGGGGCGGCAGATGGACCATGCCTACAGAAGACCAGTGGAAGGAGCTCAGCACTCAGTGCTACTGGGTCTGGACCGAGAACTACGGAGGCACTGGCTCGAATGGCTACATCGTTTACAAAGCCAAGAGAAGAGACGACAAGGGCGCGAGGGCTTACAAAGGAACGAAGCCGGTTGAGCTTTACTCTATGTCCGACGTTCACATCTTCCTGCCTGCGACAGGCTGCCGTTTCGAGGAAACACTCAGCTACTCTGGCTCATACGGCTACTATTGGGCTTCGGTGTTGGACACGAACGAGGACACTCAATACGGCGCGTTGTATGTCGGATTCCGTGCCGCCAGCGTTTACCATAACTACTATTATCGTTACTACGGTCATGCCGTACGTCCCGTCATTAATAAGTAGGTGATTAAAAATCTAATGAGGAAAGCAGGGCGAAAGCTCTGCTTTTTTGTTAGAATTCGTCCAAGTGCATCATGCTTGTCAGCTTCTTGTTGACGCAGAACATGATTAAGCCGAGCAGGATGCAGACTCCAGCGATGCCGCCGAAAATCTCCAATGCTCCTACGTCGCCCACCTTCGAGGCGATGACTCCGCCCAGTATGTTCGCAAAGAAACTGCTCATGAGCCACACGCCCATCAGCAACGACGCCAGCTTGACCGGCGCCAGACGGCTGACCATGCTCAGGCCTATCGGCGAAAGGCACAGCTCGCCCACGGTGTGCGTCAGGTAGGTCAGCACCATCCACCAGATGCTCGCTTTCACGGAGATGTCCTCGCTGCCGCCTCTTTGCGACACCGCGCCCACCATGAACAGGAATCCGAGTCCGAGCAGTATCATGCCGCTACCCATCTTCACGACGACGCTCGGCTCCTTGCTGCGTCTGTTCAGCGCCCTCCACATGGCCGAGAACAGCGGCGCGAGTATGACGATGAACAGCGGATTTATGCTCTGGAACCACGACGCCGGCATCTCCCACGAGCCTATGGAGCGGTCGATGAACTTGTCGGCGTAGAGCGACAGCGAGCTTCCGGCCTGCTCAAATCCGGCGAAGAAGAATATGACGAAGAATGTGATTATGAAAATCGAGATGGTGCGGTCTTTCTCGGTCTTGGTCAGCGGCTCGTTGGGGCTGGCGTCGGCGCTCTCTATCTTGGGCCTTTTGCCGTGGTCGCCGAGCATCTTGTTGCCGAGCGCCTTGTAGGCTATCAGTCCTATCAGAAGGCCGATGCCTGCCGCGAGGAATCCAGCTCTGTAGTTGTAGGTCTCGGCGAGTGCGCCAGTCACG
>JAGCQO010000017.1 GCA_017965125.1 Paludibacteraceae bacterium | reverse complement strand
TTCGGCCAGTCCGTACTCGTGGCGCTTGAAGGTGTAGAATTCGCTGAAGCCTTTCGCTGTCACGCCTATCTTGCCCAGCGTGTCTGGCTTGACGACGGTCGCCATGAGCGTGGTGTCTCTCATGAAGTGCAGTGTGACGCTCTTGCCTTTGTTCTCGCCCACGATGCCGACTATTTTTTGGTAGCTGCTGGTGGCGATGCTGTTGGCCTTTGTCAACGAGTCGTTCTTTTGCAAGCCGGCTTGTGCGGCCGGCGTGTTGGGCAGCACGGAGTCTATGACGAACGGCAGGAACGGGTTCATGAACTGTTCGCCGCTTGCCACGACTTTTTGTCCGAAGTCGCTTGGTATCGATATTGTGTGACGCTCTTCGCCGCGTTTCACAACGACGGTCTGCGCTTTCATCACGCGTCTTATCGTGTTGGTGTTGTAGTCGTCCAAAGGCTCTCCGTCGGCCTCCATAAGCATGTCGCCGTCCTCGAATCCGGCTTCGTGGGCTATCTCCGAGAACTCGAAGCCTTTGTTGAAGTCGTTAAGCTTGACGTCCACACTGCCGTAGTTGAACAGCACGCCGCTGAAAATCAGTATGGCGAGGATGAAGTTCACAAGCACGCCGCCTGTGATTATCGGCAGGCGCTTCCATGTCGAGATGCCGCGATACTCCCACTTCTTCGGCTCTGAAGCGAGGTTCTTCGTGTCCATCGACTCGTCCACCATGCCGGCTATTTTGCAGTAGCCTCCGAGCGGAAGCCATCCGATGCCGAACTCCGTGTTGTCGGGGTATTTGCGCCAGTCGTTGTCGTCGAGTTCCTCGACTGGTTTGTCGTTGAAAGGCGTGTTGCGGCTGAAGAATTTGACTTTCCATTTGCCATTCACCTTCTTGAATTTCACAATGGAGAGCCATGGGTTAAAGAACATATAAAAACGCTCCACTCTCACACCGAACAGCTTGGCGAAGAAGAAATGGCCTGCTTCGTGGGCTACGACGAGTATTGTGAGAGACAGAAACAGTTGTAATACTTGAACCGGAACTCCTGACATTGTGTTTTACGTGTTTGTTTTTTGATTATTAATTAGATAGGAAGTGAATGGAAAGTTGTTATTTTTGTATGTTCCAAATCTGCAGGACACAAAAATAAGAAATAATCAATACAAACAATATGAAAAAGGGCATAAAGAAAGGCTTGAAGATAACGGCGATTGTACTCGGTGTGATATTGGCGTTGCTGCTTCTTGTCGCGATTTTTATTTCTCCGATAGCCGAATATGTGATCGAGAAGAACAGTAAGGAATGGACCGGAAGACAGATTGAAATGGAGGACTTGTCGATAAACCTGTTCACTGGCTCGCTCAAGGCAGAGGCGTTGTGCATGAAGGAAAAAGACGACAAGACGAACTTTGTGAGCATCGACACATTGAAGGTCGCCATAAATCCTTTCAAACTGCTGTTTAAGGAGGTGAATATCAGATATGTGACACTCAACTCGCCTAAGGTCAGACTTGTGCAGTACGACTCGACATTCAACTTCACCGACCTGACAAAGCTCGGCGGCGACAAGGATGACGAGGAGGAAGACGAGGATAAGGAGCCATGGGCTTTCGGCATTTACAACATAAAACTCACTAACGGAACATTGAGCTACAAGGACGTTGTGCGTGACTCGAAATGGGACCTCAACAACTTGCATCTCGAGGTGCCTGGAGTCTATTTCTCAGGCAAGACGACCGACGCCGGAGTGTCGTTCCAGTTCGCCGAGGGCGGCTCGCTTTCCACCCAAGCGAAGTACGATATGGAGAAAGACAGATATGACGTCGTCGTAAGTCTCAAGGGGCTTGATATTGACAATTTCATGCCGTACATAAAGGAGTCGTTGAACATAAGCAGTGTGAACGGAAAACTTGCCGGCGATGTCCATGTGAACGGAAGTACGCAGATTCCGACAGACATTGACATAATCGGAAGCGTGACCATCGAGGGCTTCAGTGCCAACGACCTTGACAATAATAAAGTGGCGTCGTTCAATTCCTTGTATGTGAGCGTGAACAAGATAAATCCGCAAAAGGGCATTTGTGACATCGACAATGTGACCATCGACGGATTGTCGTCACGATTTGAGATGTACAAGGAGCGCAACAACTTCTCGAACCTCGTGAAGTCGTCAAACTCGAATGCGGAGGAGAAGCCTGTTGAGTTGGACAGCGTGAAGACCAAGGACAAGCCAATGGTCGTGAGCATCAAGAAGATAGAGCTTAAAAACTCCGACTTCACATTCGCTGACAACACGTTGCGTCTGCCGTTCTCATACCAGATGAACAACATAAACGCCGTGTCCGAGAACTTCTCGCCAAGTGCTGCGGAAAACAATCTGCACCTGACTATGGACACTCAGGGCGGTGGAGCGGCCATCATCAATTGGAAGGGCGGACTCGACGGCATTAGAAACCAGAAACTCACAGTCATACTCAAGCATGTTGACTTGCAGCAGTTTACTCCATACTCAATGGAGTATTTCGGCTATCCGCTGGAAAAAGGAAAGCTCTCGATTTTGAGCGAGAATATCGTGAGGGAATACAACCTCGTGGGTCGCAACAACATAGACATATTTAATTGCAGAGTAGGCGACAAGAACAAGAAACTCAAGACAGAATTCAATATTCCGCTCAAGACAGGTCTATACCTCTTGCGCGACAAGGACGACAAGATAACCCTCGACCTGCCAGTCAAGGGTAATGTCAATTCGCCTGAATTCTCGTATAAGAAGCTGATTCTCAAAACGCTCGGAAATCTTTTAGTCAGAATCGCAGTGTCTCCGGTCAACGCCATTGCGAGCGGACTCGGACTCACAACCGACGAACTGTCTCAAGTGCCGTTCGACGCGACGAAGCCAGACCTCACGTCGCAGGAGTACGCGAGAGTCGATAAGATAATCTCTGCGCTGGAGACCAACTCCGAACTCACTCTCAAACTTACGCAGCAGGTGAACATGAAGAACGCCATAAAGAAGCGCACCGTGTTCGAGATGAAGAGACGTTATTACATCAGCAAGAACCCTCAGAAAGCAGGACAGCGACTGTCGCTCGTCGATTTCGGAGAGATTAGCGACATAAAGGACGGCGACTCCGGGCTGAAGGACTTCGTGAAGAACCTCTCAGGCGGCAACGGAAGCACCTATGAGCAGTTCGAGACGATATTCCCAGCCGACAGCGCCGTGGCCGCATTGTCAAGACAAATGGCGTTCAGAAACAAGCTCATCAGCGACTATATAGTGAAGCAAGGCGTGCCAGCCGAGAAATTCACCGTCAGAACCATGTCGGCCGACTCGCTCAGGTCATACACCGGCTCGGACAAGTATGCTGTCGAGATTTTCGTTCCTAACGCAGCTGCAGAATAATAACCTTAAATCAATAGCCTATGTCTTTACTTGTAAAAAACGCCAGACTATTAGATGGCCGAGTTGCCGATGTTCTCATGGACAACGGACTCATAAAGCGAATTGCGACGAATATCGAGTGTGAAGGCGCGGAGATTGTCGATGCCACAGGCATGGCCATCCTTCCGCCGTTCTACAACTGTCATTGCCATGCCGCCATGACGCTTTTGCGCGGTTATGCCGATGACATGCCCCTCGCCGAGTGGCTCAACAACTACATCTGGCCCCGTGAGGCAAGCCTTACGCCAGAGGATATTTACTGGGGCACGAAACTCGCCGTTCTCGAGATGATAAAGAGCGGAACGGTGTTCTTTGTCGATATGTATTTCGTTGAGGAACTGGTAGAAAAGGCAGTCGTGGAAATGGGTATCAGGGCGTGCCTTGGTGACACATTCATGTCGCACCAGGGTGAGAAGGAGCATAATCGTCTTTTGGAACGTCTCGCTTCGTGGAAGCCGGCATCGTCAAGGATACTGAAATCCATCTCTCCGCACGCCATCTACACTTGCGACACGGCATTGCTCGAGCGTTGTGCCGACGTTGTGAATAACTCCGACGATGTGTTCTGCCAGATACACGTCTCTGAAACGGAAGAAGAGGTAGCAAACTGCAAGAAAGAACACGGCGGCATGTCTCCAGTGGAGTATTTAAACAAAGTTGGAGTCCTGGGAGAGAAAACGATAGCGGCTCATGTTGTCCATGTCAGCGAGGACGATGCGGACATCTTGTCGGCAACGAAGACCGTGTCGGTTCATAACCCATGCTCGAACATGAAACTCTCGTCGGGCGTCATGAACGTGCCTATGCTCAAGGCTCATGGCTGCCGACTTACGCTCGGCACCGACGGCGCATCGTCAAACAACAACCTCGACATGATAGACGAAATGAAGGCTGCGGCATTGCTGGCTAAGCTGAACTTCGGACCAGACAAGCTGTCGGCGAGCGAGACGTTCAAGATGGCGACGGAGGACGGTGCGGCTGCGTTCGGAATGAACGGCGGAAAGATAGAGGAGGGCAGGCTGGCTGACGCAATGCTTGTCAGACTCGACAACCACAGACTGGTGCCGGACTACAACATCATTTCAAACCTCGTTTACTCGGCGTCTTCGGAAGTCATCGACACGTTGATTTGCGACGGCAAGGTGATAATGAGAAATCGCAAGGTCGATGGCGAGGAAGAAATATTGGCGCGCGTGGCAGAAAGATGTAAAAACTGAACATCATGATGTCACATATTTATATATCTTTGTGTAATCTATAAATCACAACTTTCTTACATACATGGCTAAAATCAGACCTTTCAAGGGCATCCGCCCTCCTAAAGAATTCGTTGCTCAAGTCGTATCACGCCCCTATGACGTGCTTAACTCGGAAGAGGCGAGAGAAGAGGCTAAAGGCAACGAGAAGTCACTTTATCATATTATAAAGCCAGAGATAGATTTCCCTGTGGGCACAAGCGAGTATGACCCAAAGGTCTATGAGAAGGCGGCTGAGAATTTCCAGAAGTTCCAGGACAACGGATGGCTCGTTCAGGACGACAAGGAGAACTACTATGTTTACGCCCAGACTATGAACGGACGCACACAGTACGGACTTGTTGTCTGTGCTAATGTGGACGACTACATGACAGGCAAAATAAAGAAGCACGAGCTGACACGCCGCGACAAGGAAGAGGACAGAATGAAGCACGTGCGCGTGAACAACGCAAACATCGAGCCTGTGTTCTTCGCTTATCCCGACAATAAGACGCTTGACGACATCGTTGCCGGCGTTATAAAGAACGAACCGGAGTATGATTTGGTGACAAGCGACGGAATCGGACATACGTTCTGGGTAATAAGCGACGATGCGATTATAGCTCAGATAACCGAGGCATTCGCAAAGATGCCATATATGTACATTGCCGACGGACACCACAGAAGCGCAGCGGCAGCCTTGGTGGGCGATGAGAAGAGAAAAAACAACCCTAACCACAAGGGCGACGAGGAGTATAACTACTTCCTCGCTGTTTGCTTCCCAGACAACCAGCTTAACATTATTGACTACAACAGAGTGGTGAAGGACTTGAACGGACTGACCGACGAGCAGTTCCTCGAGGCTTTGAGCAAGAACTTCACAGTCGAGAAGAAGGGCAGCGAGATCTACAAGCCTAACAAGCTTCACAACTTCTCTTTGTATCTGTCGGGCGAATGGTATTCGCTCACAGCTAAGCCAGGCACCTACGACGACAACGACCCAATCGGCCAGCTTGACGTGACTGTGTCTTCAAGACTTATCTTGGACGAGGTTCTTGGCATCAAGGATTTGCGTTCCGACAAGCGTATCGACTTCGTAGGCGGTATTCGCGGCTTGGGCGAGTTGAAGAAGAGAGTTGACTCTGGCGAGATGAAAGTGGCTCTTGCCCTTTACCCAGTGTCGATGAAGCAGCTTATCTCTATTGCCGACTCTGGCAACATCATGCCTCCTAAGGCGACATGGTTCGAGCCTAAGCTTCGCTCAGGTTTCATAGTTCACAAATTAGTCTAAGAAACTAATCCGATATTCAAGAAAAAATCCGTTTCAAGCAACTGCTCGAAACGGATTCTTTCTTTTAAAATCTAAATGGCGTATCTTGTTATTCTTTAGAATAATCCAGTGCTGAAGTAGCGGTCGCCTCTGTCTGGGAACACTACGACGATGTTGCCGAAATCGATTTCTCTGGCTATTTTCAGTGCGGCATACAGTGCTGCTCCCGACGATGAGCCCGAGATGATTCCTTCCTTTCGTGCCACCTTTCTTGAGGCGGTGAAGGCCTGCTCGTCGTTCACTTTTATGACGCGGTCCACAAGCGACAAGTCCATGGTCTCGGCTACGAAGTTGTTGCCGATTCCCTCGATGTTGTAGTCGCCGTGCTCTCCGCCTCCGATTGTCGAGCCGACAGGGTCAGCCAAGATGCCCTTTGCGAACGGATTCTTCTCTTTGATGTACTTCACGATGCCCGAGAATGTTCCTCCGCTTCCTGCGCCTGCCACGATGTAGTCCACTTGTCCGTCGAGGTCCTTGTAGATTTCCGCTCCTGTCGTTTCGTAGTGGGCGAGTGGGTTGCTTTGGTTTATGAACTGTCCGAGCGAGATGGCTCCCGGAGTCTTGGCTTTCAGTTCGTCGGCTTTCTTTATCGCGCCCAACATTCCGTCCTCTCTTGGGGTGTTGACGATGGTTGCGCCAAGAGCCCTCATCAAGGCCTGCTTTTCTGCCGAGAACTTCTCAGGAACGACGAATGTCACGTTGTATCCGCGGTTCAGTGCGGCAAAGGCGATTCCGATTCCTGTGTTGCCTGCTGTGGCTTCTATTATAGTTCCTCCCTTTTTCAGCAGTCCCTTCTTCTCTGCGTCGTTTATCATGTATGTCGCAGTTCTGTCTTTTACGCTGCCTGCGGGGTTGTATAGTTCGAGTTTAGCGAAAAGGTTCACTCCCGATTTCACTTCCAGGTGGTTGAGTTTCACGAGTGGAGTGTTTCCGATCAACTCCTTCATTGAATTATAGTAGTGCATAGTGGTAACTTGTTATGTTTTAATGTTTTGTTATTAAAGTGATTGTTTGTTACTTCTGCTTCGACGCCTTGATAGCCTGGTCGAGGTCGTTGATTATGTCCTCGATGTTTTCGATTCCGGTCGAGAGTCTGATCAGTCCGTCAGTGATGCCGACCTTCTTTCTTACGTCTGCAGGTATTGACGCGTGTGTCATGCTTGCAGGGTGGCATACGAGCGACTCGACTCCGCCAAGGCTCTCGGCAAGTGTTATGAGGTTAAGCTTCTCGAAGAATGTCTTGTGGTCGTAGCCTTCCTTCAGCTCAAAAGAAATCATGACGCCGCCGTTCTTAGCCTGCTTTCTGTTTGTTTCATATCCTGGGTCGTCCTCCAGTCCTGGGTAGTAAACCTTGCTTACGGCTGGGTTGCTCTTCAGGAACAGAGCGGCTTTCAGCGCGTTATCGACGTGGCGGTCGAGTCTCACGCCGAGTGTCTTTATACCTCTGATGAGCAGGAACGAGTCGAAAGGAGGAAGGACGCCGCCGGTCGAGTTCTGTATGAACGCCAGTCTTTCTGCGAGTTCCTTTGTGGATACGACTGCGAGTCCTGCCACGACGTCAGAGTGTCCGCCGAGGTATTTTGTAGCGGAGTGGACAACGATGTCAGCCCCGAGTTCAAGCGGTCTTTGCAGATATGGAGTCATGAATGTGTTGTCCACGATCACGAGCAGGTTGTGCTTGTGCGAGATCTCGGCTATGGCTCTTATGTCGGTCACAGTCATGAGCGGATTCGCTGGGCTTTCTATTATCACGGCTTTCACGTCAGGTGTGATGGCCTGCTCGAAGGCGTTGCCGTTGGTCGTGTCTGCGATTGTGTATGTGATGTTGAAGTGGTTGAACACCTTGTCAAGCACACGGAATGTTCCTCCGTACACGTTGCTTGAAATCAGGACTCTGTCGCCGCTGTTCAGCAAGCTGAGCACTGCGGTGGTTGCGGCCATTCCCGAACCGAATGCGAATCCGGCCACGCCGCCTTCCAGCTCGGCGATGAGTGCCTCGAGCGCCTCTCTTGTAGGGTTGCCGGTACGAGAATACTCGTAGCCTCTGTTTTTACCCAGTCCGTCCTGCTTGTATGTTGATGTCTGGTAGATTGGCACGTTGACTGCGCCTGTGTGCTCGTCTATTGATATACCTCCGTGGATAAGTGTTGTCTCTATGTTCTTGCTTTTGCTCATAATGTTTAGTGTTTGATTATTACGATGCAAAAGTACTTGCAGACCGTCGGTTGTGCTATACCATCTATTCAGTATTTTGTTACCACGTTTGTGGTATGAGCAGCGGTTTTAGTGCTTGCCGGGCACAAAAAAAGCCACTCGGTTAAGAGTGGCTTTTGCATAGAATCGTGTGATTCTTATTATTTGTTCACCTGGAACTTAGTGATGCCGTCCTTGATGAATCCGACAATCTGCTTTGC
>JAGCQO010000080.1 GCA_017965125.1 Paludibacteraceae bacterium | reverse complement strand
GCTGGAGACGAAATCGTATTAAAGGACCTCAAAGAACTCAAAAACGCGTTCGACGAACTGTTTGATTAAGAAACAAATAAAGGCTGTCCCCAAGACAGCCTTTTCTTTTAATAACTGGTTACTGTTAACCGGTCACTGAGCGTAGCCGAAGTGACATCCTATTTAATCATCCGGCATTTCGACTGCGCTCAATGACCGGAACCATTCGGTTGCTGAGCGCAGCCGAACCAAGCCAAAGCGCCCAATTAGTGTCCTGCGGACAGAAATCAATCAAATAGAATCAAATCTTTCAAATAGATATTCTGCTTGATTTGCTACTATTTGCCCTATTTCTCGCGAAGCGACTAATAAACATCCAGTCACTGTGCTTCGGCTACATACGGTTAGTGAGCGAAGCCGAACTACAGCAACCGAGCCGAAGCATTCGGCGCTTCGTCTCCGCCGCATAAAAACGAACAAGCGCCGCAGATTTCTCTCTACGACGCTTGCCAAATTCCTATCCTCGCTTTTTACTTCACGAAGCTGGTGAAGATGCGTTGCGGCTCAGCCTCTGGAAGGCCGTTGCGCTGGCGTTCGGCTGCGATGGCACGTATGAGGAACGCCATGTTTCTGCCCAAAACGCGCATGATTTGCATGCCCTCCTCGTCCTTTAGCACGTCCTCCGCCTTGCTGCCGTGAACCATGTTCCAGTAGCGGCTGGAAACGACAGGCATCTCGCTGATGGTGAAGTACTTGTTGAGCTGGTCGAGCGTGGCGGTCGTTCCAGCACGACGAGCCGACGTCACTGCCGCGCCCACCTTCATGCGCTTGTCGCATTTGGCGCTGTAAAACAGTCGGTCGAGAAGGTTTGTGAGCGTGCCGTTGGCCGATGCGTAATAGACCGGCGAGCCGATAACGAGTCCGTCGGCTTCGGCGAACTTCGGCGCGAGTTCGTTCACTACGTCGTCGAATACGCATTTGCCCTGTTCGCCGCACTTTCCGCAAGCGATGCAGCCGTGCACGTCCTTTTGTCCTACGTGTACAATCTCGGTCTCCACGCCGTTCTTTTCAAGTTCCTCAGCCACTATGCTTAGCGCCGTGAATGTGCAGCCGTTTGCGTGCGGACTGCCGTTTATTAAAAGTGTTTTCATAAAGTTGATTGAGTTTTAATTATTCTTTATTCCCTGTTTGATTTGCTGGTGTTTGCCCCATTTCTCGCGAAGCGACTCATAAACATCCAGTCACTGTGCTTCGGCTACATACGGTTGGTGAGCGAAGCCGAACTACACGAGCCGAAGTGCGGCATTATCTAAATCAAATCTTCTTGCCGTCGGCGAAAGCCTGCCCCACCTTCTTGCCGAGCTGAATATAGCCGTAATGAACAGGGTCGTAGCAAATGAGGTTCATCTTCTCGACGTCCGGCTGACCGTCAGCAGCCAGATACTTCTCGTCGCAAACAATGTTAACCACCTCGCCTATAAGCATATAACCAGCCTTGTCGCGATTGAGGGTTTCCTTCACTTTGCACTCCATCGTCAACGGGAAATCGGTGAAAACAGGAGCATTCACATGTTCCGCCTTCACGACGTTCCAACCGGTTTTTGCAATCTTGTCAGGGTCTTTTCTGGCGCTGACTATGCCCACAAAATCGGACGCAACGAGAGTCTCGGCAGTGGCGAACGTAAGCGTGAACTCGCCGTGCAGATCGAGGTTGTCGGTCGTCGCGTGCGAGCCGAGCGAGATGGACACCTCTTTCATGTCCCAAGTGCCGCCCCATGCTGCGTTCATGGCGTTAGGTCGGCCGTCTTTGTCGTAAGTGCCGATGATCAGCACTGGCTGTGGGAGCACCCACGGTTTTGGAGGAAAATTCTTCATTGTTATTCTCTTTTAGGTTAATGACTTAATTATGATAGCAAATATAGTCATATTCAACAAAGGCGACACCCTCTTTAGACAATGTTAAAACACCGTTTTGCAATTAATCACAAAAACTCTAACTTAGACACATTATGAAACAAATCGAAGTATCGGCAGCGATAATCCACGACGACGAAGGACGCATTTTCGCCACCCAACGAGGCTACGGCGAGTGGAAGGACTATTGGGAGTTTCCGGGCGGGAAAATCGAGCAAGGCGAAACGTCCGAGGAGGCGCTGCTCCGCGAGATAAACGAGGAACTGAACGTCGGCATCGACATAGAGCGGCTTGTGCAGACCGTGGAATGGGACTATCCGAAGTTCCACCTGACGATGCACTGCTTCCTCTGCCGCATAGCAAGCGGAGAGCTGACACTGAAGGAGCACGAGGCGGCGAAGTGGCTGACACGCGGAGAACTGAACAGCGTCAACTGGCTGCCGGCCGACAGAGCGGTCGTAGAAGGAAATGAATTGAAGTAAAAATCATACACCAACCTAAAACGCTTACAATTATGAAAAACACATTCGCAAAATTCGTAAACCACTGGTTTGACATTTCTGTCTTTCTGGCTGGTTTCGTCGCATTAATTGCCATTTTCGCACCGCTAACGATAGTTCAGAAACTGCTTCTTGCATCCATAATAACGCTCTTCCTGCATTTCTTCGAGGAGTTCGGATGGCCCGGAGGATTCGCCTACATGGGCGTGAAGCTGCTACTCGGCAGCGACGAGAAAGACTCTGCCAAATGGAACAGCAACAACCTCAGCTCAATGTACGGCAATTGGGGATTCCTGCTGCTCATCTACGTTTTGCCGCTTTTCGTTCCTGCAGCAAGCGTATTCACATTAGCCGCCATGATGTTCAACTTCGCCGAACTGCTCATGCACCTGATTTTGTTTAATGTCCGTCTGAAGCAATGCTACAATCCAGGGCTAATCACCGCCGTATTCGGACTTACACCAATCTCGCTCTACTACTTCACAAGCGTGTTCGACGCAAGCATGTTCGTGTGGTATGACTACGCATTGGCAGTGCTTTGGTTCGCATTCGTATTCTGGTTATGCTTCCGTTCGCCGCTCTACTGGTGGTTAGGGAAAAAGGAAGGCTACCCTTTCACAAAGCGCACAGCCTTCGGACTGTTCAAGGTGTAAACGTCAAACATAACACACACTATATATGACATCTGCGTAGTCCACATTTTTTATGTTGTGCAACACTTTCGGTACGAGATGCTAATTATTTGTCGTACATTTTAAATCCAAAGGCTATGATTAAGTTTATCAAACATTACGCATTAGAGATCTACACCGTTATCGCAATGCTGTTTTTAGTTTACGCCGCAATGTTGGGCGAGATTTCATTTATCCAGAAACTTGTCGTGATTGACGCGTTCCTGTTCATCCTTCACGAATGGGAGGAAGGACACTACCCCGGCGGCTTCATCAATCTCATTGCCGGCATGGTGAATATCAATCCGAGCGACGAGACCAAACGCGCAAGCCGCATCCCTGCTGGCATTTTGCTACTCCTGTTGAGCATCGTGCCTTTCGTTTATCATGATGTGCCGATGATAACGATGGCTGTTGCGACATTCGGCATCATCGAGGGTTTTGTCCACACGATGGGCATCCGCCTTTTCCGCATGAAACGATTCTACACACCTGGCGCTGCAACTGCATGGCTTGAATTTGTGGTCAGCATCGTGATGATAGCACACCTCGTCAACAACAACCTGGGAGTATGGCAGGACTACGTTTTCGGACCGATTATCATGCTGATATGTTTCGCGACACTGCAGAAAACGATGACCTTGATGGTTGGAATCAATTACAGCGACATGCCGAAACTTGTCAGGAAACAATGGAGCAAAGGCAAGGATAACTAATTATCAGAAAGGAAGATGAGAGTCTTCCTTTTTTTTGTGAATGGCTAAACAAGACGAGGAATAATCGCCACAATTGGCGAATGGATGAAAAAATATCCCAACTTTTTAGGATTGTGGCAGTTGTCGGCAGACCATACCTTTGCAATGTCAAATTTCAAAAAGAAAGTTGATTGGTTAATAAATATGGTTACTCGACGGGATGAACTTGGCTTGCTACGGCCAAGTTCTCTCATCGGAGTGAGACCCGGAACCGCTTTCACAATTAACAAATATAGATATGGAAAAAGTTGGAATATTTTTCGGCACATCGACAGGCAACACTGAGGCTGCCGCAGAGAGAATCGCGAGCGCAATAGGCGACGCCGAGTTGAAAAACGTTTCTGAGGGAGTGAGCGAAGCCGACTTCGAGGCTTACGACAACATCATCCTCGGAACATCGACATGGGGCGTGGGCGACTTGCAGGACGACTGGGACAGCGCCATAGGCACGCTGCAGAAAGCGAACCTGAGCGGCAAGGTCGTGGCGCTGTTCGGACTCGGCGACTCGTCGTCGTACTCAGACACTTTCGTCAACGGCATCGCACTGCTCTACAACGCCATCAAGGACAAGGGCGCGACCATCGTCGGAGCTGTTGACGCAAGCGACTACACCTACGACGACTCCGAGGCTGTGCAGGACGGCAAGTTCATCGGACTCGCACTCGACGAGGATAACGAGTCGTCGAAATCAGACATCAGAATCGAAGCCTGGGTCGCTAATCTGAAAAACTCGTTCAAGTAATATTGATTAGAATACTCTTAAAAACGAATCAGCCACCGCGGTTTTGCAGTGGCTGATTTTATTTTGTCATGAACTCCCCGGGCTTATTTCTTCGCCTTAGATTTTTTCTGCGTTTTGCCGGCGGTTGATTTGCCTGTCAGCCTTGCGAACTCCTCCTGCGCCTTGGCGAGTTGCTTGAGGAACTCCGGGCTTGTGTGCAGGCGTGCCAGACCGATAGGCGCGCTTATGCGGCTGGCGTCCACATCGCTCTGCCAGTGCGCCCCGACGATGACACGGCTCTGTCCGTACTCAAAACCGCGCCGCAGGATGGTGTCTTGGCACTCGGGCAGCATTTCTGCCATGACGAGTGCTGATGCCCATCCATTTGCCGTGTGCCCAGACGGATAGGAGCCGTT
>JAGCQO010000016.1 GCA_017965125.1 Paludibacteraceae bacterium | reverse complement strand
TGTCTCCTTCCACTTGGGGAACCACTCGAGCTCAGTGCCAGGAGCTACAAAGAACTGCATCTCCATCTGCTCGAACTCTCTCATTCTGAAGACGAACTGACGAGCCACAATCTCGTTACGGAAAGCCTTTCCTATCTGAGCGATACCGAAAGGCAACTTCATACGGCCAGTCTTCTGCACATTCAGGTAGTTCACGAAGATACCCTGAGCCGTCTCCGGACGAAGGTAAATCTTCATGGCGCCGTCGGCTGTAGAACCCATCTCTGTGCTGAACATCAGGTTGAACTGACGAACGTCGGTCCAGTTCTTTTTACCGCTCACTGGGTCCACGATTTCGTAGTCGAGGATTATCTGCTTGAGCTCAGCCAAGTCGTTGTCGTTCATCGCCTTAGCATATCTTGCGTGGAGCACTTCCTTCTTGTCGAGGTTCTCCTTTACTCTCGGACTTGTCTCTCTGAACTTCTGCTCATCAAACGAGTCGCCGAATCTCTTTCTCGCCTTCTCCACCTCTTTCTCTATCTTGGCGTCATACTTCGCCATCTCGTCCTCTATCAGAACGTCGGCTCTGTAACGCTTCTTCGAGTCGCGGTTGTCTATCAATGGGTCATTGAACGCATCAACGTGACCGGAAGCCTTCCAAGTCGTAGGGTGCATGAAGATAGCTGCGTCAATACCCACGATATTCTCGTGCAGACGAGTCAACGCCATCCACCAGTATTTCTTTATGTTGTTCTTTAACTCCACACCGTTCTGACCGTAGTCATAAACAGCTCCGAGTCCATCGTAAATCTCGCTTGAAGGGAACACAAATCCGTACTCCTTGCAGTGCGAAACCAATTTCTTGAAAACCTCTTCTTGAGTTGCCATAGTAGTTATTATGTTTATATTCTGTTATTTTCCACCTTATTAAAAGCAGGGCACAAAGATAAGACAAAATCCCATACCTTAATTATTTTATATGGAAACAGCGAACGCTTTCGGTTTTTATCTGAACACGCTTCTCAAATCCTTCACCCTGACAGCCTTTCCCTCGCTCTGGGCCATCGAACCCGGCAACAGAAGTCTGACGAGCGGCGTTATGAGTATCTCGTCACGCAAACGGCTGGTGATGTCCTTGATCAGCGCTTTCTGCGCGTCATGTCCGCCTGTGTACGAACGCGCCAGCTCCACCTCGACCGTCATCGAGTCGTTCACCTCGTCGGTCTTCAGGGTTATGAGGTAGTTGCTGCCAAGTTCCTTGTATTTCATAAGCACCTGCTCCACCTGGATTGGGAAAATGTTCACGCCGCGGAGCACAATCATGTCGTCCGAACGGCCCTTCATGCGGTCTATTCTCTTGTGCTGGCGTCCGCAAGGACACTCGCCTGGTATGATTCTCGTCAAGTCGCGAGTCCTGTAGCGCAGCAGCGGCATCGCCTCACGGTTGATGGCTGTTAGCACAAGCTCGCCTATCTCGCCGTCTGGCACCGGCTCCAGCGTCTTCGGGTCAACAATCTCCACGATGTAGTAATCCTCCCAGATGTGCATACCGTTCTGGTTCTGACACTCGAACGCAACACCAGGACCGCACATCTCGCTCATGCCGAACGAGTTGTAGGCCTTCGCTCCGAGCATATCCTGTATTCTGCGGCGTTGCTCTTCGCTGTGAGGCTCGGCGC
>JAGCQO010000079.1 GCA_017965125.1 Paludibacteraceae bacterium | reverse complement strand
GACCCGTTGGCTGAGCTTGTGAAGATAGAGCCGAAGTCGATAGGCGTAGGGCAGTATCAGCACGATGTTGACCAGAACAGCCTCAAGAAGGCGCTGGATGCGGTTGTGGAAAGCTGCGTGAACAGCGTCGGAGTCGATGTGAACACAGCCAGCAGACATCTGCTGATGTACGTGTCGGGACTCGGCGAACAGACCGCGCAGAACATTGTTGACTACAGGGCGCAGAACGGCTCGTTCAAGAACCGCAAGGAGCTCCTGAAGGTCGCCAACATAGGCAACAAGACGTTTGAGCAGTGCGCCGGCTTCCTGAGAATAAGGAACGGCGAGAATCCGCTCGACAACACGGCTGTGCACCCGGAGAGCTACGACATAGTGATGAAGATGGCGCGTGACAACGGCGAAAGCATTGAGCAGTTCATAGCCGACAAGAACGCGCGACAGAGCGTGAACCTCGAGAAGTACGTGACTGAAAAGACCGGACTGCCGACGCTGAGAGACATAATGCAGGAACTCGACAAGCCGGGCAGGGACCCACGAAAGGGCTTCAAGGTGTTCTCGTTCAACGAGAACGTGAAGACGATGGACGATCTGCAGGTCGGCATGCTGCTGCCTGGCATCGTGACCAACATAACGAACTTCGGTGCATTCGTCGATGTCGGCATCAAAGAGAACGGACTTGTGCACATATCGCAGATGGCCGACGACTACGTGAACGACCCCAACCAGGTGGTGCGTCTGCAGCAGCAAGTGATGGTCAAGGTCATAGGCATAGACAAGGAGCGGAAGAGGGTGCAGCTGAGCCTGAAGGAATCGGACATAAGGCAATAAAACATAGAACAGATGCTTGAAGAACTCATTGAAATAGACAAAGACATATTCCTCAGTCTTAATGGATTGAGGTGTGGGTGGGCCGACACTTTCATGTGGTGGTTCTCGCAGTCGGTGACGTGGATTCCGTTGGCTGTGATCTTGGCGATTGTCATAATAAAAGCCAAGAAACGCGAGTCGATCTGGATTCTCCTCGCCATAGGTTTCACCGTTCTTTTGGCCGACCAGCTGTCCAGCGGACTGATAAAGAACGTGGTGGAGCGTCTGCGCCCGACCCATGAGCCAAGCCTTCAAGGACTCGTCCACACGGTGAACGGATACGTGGGAGGGAAGTACGGATTCGTGTCGTCGCACGCCGCCAACACCATCGGCATAGCTGTGTTCACTATGCTCCTGTTCAAGGACAGGGTTTATTCCGTGGCGATACTCCTTTGGGCGCTGACCGACGCTTATTCGCGCATATACCTCGGCGTGCATTATCCGGGCGACATACTGGGCGGACTGGTGGTCGGCATTTTCTCGGCGATAGCCTCGTTCGCACTGCTCAAGGCGCTGCGTCCTCAAAGCCTCTACCTGAGCCGTACTTCGGTGGGGATAGACGAGCGCAACGGATTCTCGCAGCCACAAATAGCGCTCCTGACGTCGGCTTTGGTGCTTTCTGTTTTAACGCTTTGCATCGTCTCGTTTTTCTAAATAACGCTTGATTTTTGTGTTATGTAACATTTGAAAATATTTGTTAGATATTTTCGGACCGCTTAACTTTATAGGCAAATAAAACAGATTACTAACCAAAACAGATTAAAGCGTATGACAAGAACAATTACTTTTAACGAATTGAGAAAAATCAAGGACAATTTGCCTGACGGTTCTATTTCAAAGATTGCAGAAGAATTGGGGTTGTCGGCAGAAACTGTAAGAAATTACTTCGGAGGTGAGAATTACAGGGCTGGCGCTTGTGCCGGTTTCCACATCGAGAGCGGACCAGACGGCGGCTTGGTTATGCTGGACAGCACTGAGATTCTCGATTTGGCCATGAAGATGGTGGCAAAATAAGTGATTCTTAAAAGCATGAAAAAAGAGCAGTGAAAACTGCTCTTTTTTTATTTCCTCTTGAGGTCAACGAACGAGAATGCGTACTGGCATTTCTCGCTCGGCTCATGCTTTTCGCAGAACGTCTCTTCGAAAGCGGAGCAGTCAAACTCCGGGAAGAACGTGTCGGCGTCCGGGAATGTGGCGTGTATCTTTGTCAGATAAAGCTTGTCGGCTTTCGCTATCGCCTGCTTGTATATCTGTCCACCGCCGATGACGAATATCTCGTCGCCCTCTGCGCCCTTGGCTATCGCATCGTCAAGCGAAACCGCCGAAACACAGCCATCTGGCAATGTCTCAGGGTGGTGGGTTATGACGATGTTCCTGCGGTTAGGCAGCGGACCGTTGGGCAACGACTCCAATGTCTTGCGCCCCATGATGACGGTGTGTCCTGTCGTCAGGGTCTTGAATCGCTTCAGGTCGCCTGGGATGTGACACAGCAGTCCGTTGTCCTTGCCTATGGCCAAGTCGTCGGCCAGCGCTACTATTATCGAGAGTTTCGGCATATTCAGTTTTTTTTCACACAGACACCTGTCCCTTGATGGCAGGGTGGCACTGGTAGTTCTCCAATTCAAAATCCTCGTATTTGAAGTCGAAAATCGATTTCACATCAGGGTTTATCTTCATCACAGGCAGCGGATAAGGCTCACGCGTCAGTTGTAGATCTACCTGTTCGAGGTGGTTGGTGTAAATGTGCGCGTCGCCGATCGTGTGAATAAAGTCGCCAGCCTTCAGTCCTGTCACTTGCGCCATCATCATGAGCAGCAGGGCGTATGACGATATGTTGAACGGGATGCCGAGGAAGGAGTCGCCCGAGCGCTGGTAGAGCTGGAGCGAGAGTCGTCCGTCGGCCACGTAGAACTGGAAGAACATGTGGCATGGAGGTAGGTTCATGTTGTCGAGGTCAGCCACGTTCCATGCGTTGACGATGATGCGCCTTGAGTCTGGGTTGTTCTTGATGGTTTCCACGGCCTTGGCTATCTGGTCGATGTGTCCGCCTTTGTAGTCGGGCCATTTGCGCCACTGGTATCCGTAGATGTGTCCGAGGTCGCCCGTCTCTGGGTCGGCCCATTCGTTCCATATTCTCACGCCGTTGTCCTGCAGGTATTTCACGTTGGTGTCGCCAGCGAGGAACCACAGCAGTTCGTGTATGATGGACTTGAGGTGCACCTTCTTTGTGGTGACGATAGGGAAGCCGTCCTCGAGGTTGAAACGCATCTGGTGTCCGAACACGCTGATGGTGCCAGTTCCCGTTCTGTCGGCTTTCTCCACGCCTTCGCTTTTTATTCTTCTGAGTAAATCCAAATACTGTTGCATGTGATTTATTTGAATTGTTGTTAATACATCTTGTAGGTTGTCTTTGTGACCGTGAATTCTATTCGACGGTTTATCTGGTTGGCTATGTCTCTCTGTGCGTCGTTCAGGTTAGAGACGAAATCCTCGGTCAGCACATCGCCGGCCTTCAGGAACGGATGCTCGTTTGCCACAGCCTCGCTCACCCTCACCGGCAGGCTTTCGCCGTAGCCCACGAACGTGAGCCTCTCCTCGTCGATGCCAGCCGCGATGAGATACTTGACCACCGACTGCGCACGGCGTTCGGACAGTATCATGTTCGACTCCTCGGAGCCCACCATGTCGGTGTGCGCGGCTATCTCGATGGTTATGTGCGGATTGTCGTTAAGCATCTTGACCAATGCGTTGAGCGACTCCTCGGACTCCTTGCGCAGAGTGTAGCGCGCGAAGTCGAAGAAGATATTGTCGATAGGGACCGGCTGCAACATCGACGGCAGCACGAAATCCTGCTTGAAAACCTGTGTCTTGTATATCTCCTTAGTCGAGAAGTCGGCCTTTTGGTTGAGGTGACCCCTGCATGAGGCTAACATAATGTATTTCACGCCTTTGTTTAGCTCGAATGTATATGAGCCATCTTTCTTCACGGCTATCTTCGCATTGGTTCCGTCGTCGCCCACGATTCTTATGTAGGCGTCCTGCAGCGCATTGCCTCTGTAGTCCGAGACTGTGCCGGAAATGGCGAAATCGACCTCCGCCATGCCGAACGAATATATCTTGTCGTATCCTCTCGGGTCGTTTCTGTTCGACGAGAAATAGCCGTTGTTGCTCTTGCCTATGAAGGTGATGCCGAAGTCGTCGCCCGACGAGTTTATCGGCGCCATCATGTTCTTGACATTGAAGTGGTAATAGCCGTTCACCGAGTCGAGCGCCAGCTGCTTGGCCGCGTAGATGTCCAATCCGCCGAATCCTGGATGACCGTTCGACGAGAAGTAGAGCGTGCCGTCACGTCCGACCGAAGGGAACATCTCGTCGCCCGAGGTGTTTATCTCCGGACCGAGGTTCTCCGGGATGCCGAACTCATGCTCGTTGAGAATCTCGCAGCGCCAGATGTCGTTGCCTCCGTAGCCGCCTATTCTGTCGGACACGAAGTAGATATGCCGTCCGCTTGGCGCGATGGCAGGGTGGGCCACGGTCTGCGAACTGTCGCCGATTATCGTCACCGGCTTAGGCTCGCCCCATTC
>JAGCQO010000015.1 GCA_017965125.1 Paludibacteraceae bacterium | reverse complement strand
GCTTGCAGCGTCCGCCGTAAAGGATGGAAGTGTTCTCTGCGACCTCAGCGCCGAACTTCTCGGCGATAAGCTTGCGGATGAACGCGTGTATCTCCTGAGCCTGCTCGGCAGTGGCGGTCTTGCCTGTGCCTATCGCCCAGACTGGCTCGTAGGCGATGACAACCTTCGAGAACGCCGACGCGTCCAAGTGGAAGAGCGACTCCTTGACCTGAGCCGAGATGACATCGAAATACTTGCCGTTCTCACGTTCCTCGAGCACCTCGCCAACACACACGATTGGGGCAAGTCCGTTGCTTATGGCTGCGTCAACCTTGGCTTTCACCACGGCGTTTGTCTCGCCGTAGTACGAGCGCCTCTCCGAGTGGCCGAGAATGACGTATGACGCGCCAGTGGAAACGACCATCGCTGGACTAACCTCGCCAGTGTAAGCGCCGCTTTCCTTGTCGCTACAGTTCTGAGCTGCCACCTTGACAACGCTGCCCTTGACAGCCTCGGCGACACTTGCCAAATGAATAAACGGAGGAGCTATCACAACCTCGCAATTAGGCTTCACACCTTCGAGAGCTGCCTTCAACTCTGCCGCCAACTCGACACCCTCTTGAAGTGTCTTATTCATTTTCCAATTTCCTGCTACGATGTTTTTTCTCATAATATTTTAGATTTAAGTTATTTGAAATGATGTTTAAAAAAGTCATATCAAATATACTCAAACAAAAGCGTTATTGTCTCTCAAATTCTATTGTTATACAACATATATCAGTCGCGGCCTCTGTTCAGTTTGAGGTCCATGACAGAAAGCAGAAGCACAGGAATCAGCCATATAAGCAGTGCGATGATCACGTCGCGGCGCTCGTGTGTTGGCGCTACGATACCGTACTTCGACTTCTCCAAAGGCGTATTGAACTCAGGCATGTCAGGCAACGGCCACTTGTTGATGACCACGCCGTCCTTCACGAGCACGACTCCTGGGTTGTATCTGATGATGGTCTTGAGCGTAATCTTGTCGGTGAGGCCTATCACGATGTCGGGGCTCACGGTCTCACGGAACTTCTGGATATCCTCCTCGACAGACGCTGTGAGCAGGTACATGTTGTAGCCGTTCTTCAGCGCATACGAGTTGAGGGCTACGAGTTTCTCGCGCTTCATGTCGGTGAAATTGACCATGCTCAAGTCGTAGCTTATGACAAGGAACGAGTAGCCCTTGTCCTCGAGGAACTCCTCTGTCACGTCGCCGTCGTCCTCTGTGTCGATGGTGAAGTCATGAATCGGAGGCACATAGCCTTGCTTCACGAGCACAGACTTCTGGTCAACGAAATGCCATGTCGAGTCGTTGGCTGGATAGTTGTCGATGGTGAACTCCTTCTGCTCGCCGTTTTTCTCGTATATCAGTTTTGTGTCATAGACATCCTGCTCGGCGTCGTCCGGTATCTCCATGCCCTTGCGAATGTCGGCGCCTATGTGGTATGGGCGGAAATCGACAATCGGCAGCGAGCAGTAGCAATAGCCAGCGAGCCCGATGGCGAAAAGCACGGTGAAACCCTCGATTATCCATTGGCATGTCTTAGTCAGACGGCAGCGATATGTCTTCAAGAACGCGAATATCAGGACGATGAGCGCAATGAGCACAACATTCTTCCAGAACGTAGTCCAGTTGTCCAGAACGATGGCGTCGCCGAAGCATCCGCAGTCATGCACAGGGTTCTCGATGGCGATCCAGAGTGTCAGCGGAGTCATTAGCAGCATAAGCAGCGCCGCCACGAAAGCGTTCTGACGCACACGAATGCCGATAAGGAGATTCACACCCACGACAAGCTCAATCGTCGCCAGCGCCACCGAAGCGATAAACGCGAAAGACGAGAAGTTCATAAAGAACTCGCCCATCGCCTCGAGGTAATCCTGAATCTTATAGGTCGTTCCCCACGGATCGATAATCTTCACGAATCCGGAGAATGTAAAAACGGCTCCGACAATAAATTTAGAAATCAGAAAAACAATCCTTTTCACACTTTCCATATTCTCTCTATTATTTTTCGTTGTCTGTTTCAAGTATTCTAATCAAGCCGAAGACAGCATAGTTCAGCATGTCCTTGTAGTTGGCGTCAATGCCTTCAGACACAAGGGTTTTTCCGTCGTTGTCCTCGATTTGCTTTGTGCGGTGAAGCTTCATCAGGATAAGGTCGGTGTATGACTCCGGCCGCATGCTTCGCCACGCCTCGCCGTAGTCATGGTTCTTGGCCTTCATCAGGGCCTTGGTCTCCTCCATCTTGCGGTCGTAGGCCTCGGCGGCTTGCTCCGCGGTCATATCCTCGTGCTCCGCGAATCCGAGTTCGAGCTGTATCATGCCGATGATGGCGTAATTGACGATGCCGATGAGTTCCGACTTAATGCCCTCGTCCACTAAGGCGTCGGTCGTCTCGAGCGTTCTTATTCTGTTGGCTTTTATGAAAATCTGGTCGGTCAGCGACTGTGGGCGAAGGATGCGCCATGCCGCTCCGTAGTCCTTCAGTTTATCGACGAAAAGAGCACGACACTCTGCAGTGACGACGTCAAATTCCTCGTTAGTGTTAAGGTGCTGTGCCATAATTCCAAGGTTTTTCTTTGTTTATGCGTCTCCGCCAAGCATCGGAGGCATCACCTCGTTTGCATTCTGGTGCAGTTTTATCTCTCCGAACTCAGCCTCGAACTTACGCACATTGTCGTTAAGCGCGAGCATAAGGCGCTTTGCGTGTTCTGGCGTCAGGATTATGCGCGATTTGACCACCGCCGACGGCTGCTGCGGCATGACTCTGACGAAATCAACGATGAACTCTGACGACGAGTGCGATATGATGCCCAAGTTGGAATACACGCCTTCTGCGACTTCCGGGCTTATAGTGATGCTTAGTCCTTTAGACTGCTGTTTCTTTTCTTCCATGCTTATAAAAAACTTAATTTCACAAATATAACATTTTTAGCAGAAAGCTTACAGCAACGGAGGCAAAAATGCGTCCTCGTAGTGTTCTATCACGTCGCCAGAAGGCGATGCGACGACGGAAATGATGTCGAAACGGAACTCGCATTCCTCGTCCATTTGCTTCATGAAATAATCGGCGGCAGAGACCAAGTGCCTTATCTTCGAGTCGGTCACCGCCTCAACCGGCGACTGGTGCCACGCCGTCGCCCGTGTCTTCACCTCGACGAACACCACCGTCGAGCCAGTCCGAGCGATTATGTCGATTTCCTCGTGCTTATATCGCCAATTGGTGTGGAGTATC
Source organism: Paludibacteraceae bacterium (assembly GCA_017965125.1). Taxonomy (GTDB): domain Bacteria; phylum Bacteroidota; class Bacteroidia; order Bacteroidales; family Paludibacteraceae; genus UBA4363. The sequence goes on along the minus strand of JAGCQO010000015.1, from coordinate 1,557 downwards.
TGGTAGCCTTTGCCGACAAGCAGCTGTTTCGCCAGTTCCTCGCCCTTCGCGCCTAATTCATTGTGTTTTGCCATGAGGGCAAATGTATGGCAAATATTCTTCGGAGGCAAGAGCGAAAGCAACCGCGAAGGCTCAAAAATAAACACAAAAAACATTGCAAAACTTGCATATTTTAATAGGGGGGGGGTATTTTTGCAACATTCTCAAATATAAATCAAATGAACAACATCAAGAATTTATTTTTCATTGCACTGACTGCCATATTTACATCATGCAGCCAAACCTACAATTTCACTCAAGTGTTCACGCTAACACCAGTCGCCACAGAATGTTCTTCAAAAGTCACAAACGAGGCTGTCATATTTGAAGACGAGAATTGTATAATCACATACAATTTCTGGTCAAAAGGCGGCAACGCATCTTATTCTTTTTACAACAAATCCAATCAAATGATAACCATAGACATGACGAAATCTTTCTTCGTAAAGAACGGAAATGCCTATGCATATTTCCAAAACAGAACATTTTCTGAAGAGAAATCAGTTTTCCAAAGTTCCTCAAGCACATACTACAGTTCTTACTTTAGCGCTGATGCGATAATAAACACCAATTTTTCGAATTCTTATTATGGCATTGCAGTTGATGGCACATCCAACACACGAGCCACAGCAAACTCAACAACAGAATCCACAACTTTCAAAAGAACTACAGGAAGCGAGAGAAAGAGCGGAACAACAATTAAAGAAAAAGAATTCGTTTCCATTCCACCCGAGGCAGGCATAACTTTCAACGGATACGGAATAAACAATTTGAGATTTGTTGCTTGTGATTTTGAAATATACCCTTCAGAGTCAGCAAGTAAAGAGTTCACTCCTAAAAACACCCCAACATGTTTTAGAAACGTAATCACCTACAAACTTGAAAACGATGAGAAATACAAAACAATCAACAATGAACTTTACGTGTCTAAAATCACCAATTATGCAGAACCACAATTATATGATTTTGTCAAGAAAGAAGAGGAAAATTGTATAAACATAACGGGAAAAAACATACATTCTGCCGCATATCAATACACAACACTATATGATAGGCACAATAAAGTAGCAAGCGCAAATAAATTCTATTTGCCATATAGCACTATCTCCAACAAGAGACTATACAAGCACAAGATAAGATACAGATATAATGCATTAGCTAATGGTTATTACATATATCGTTAGATTAGCGACAAAAAGCACTTATCAAATAAAACACAAAGGCAGACGTACTTGTCTGCCTTTGTTGTTTCAACAAGCTACAACATAGACTTCACAAGAAAACTCTCTTTTTAGGCAAAATTTATCGTAACTTTGATGTTTTAACAAGCGAGAGAAGAAAATCAGCGGAGAGCAAGCATCGAATACGCAAATAAGATGAACAACAGACTAACAACACTATTAACCGCAATAACAACAATGACAACCATGGCAACAACGGCGCAAGAGAAAAGGGCTTTCGAGATAAGCGATTTATACAGAATTGAGAGTGTGAGCAGTTTTTCAATATCGCCCGACG
>JAGCQO010000014.1 GCA_017965125.1 Paludibacteraceae bacterium | reverse complement strand
GTACGCCGTCGAGATGGTGTCGCTCAGGAAAACCGTGGTCCTCACAAGCCTGTTGCCGAGGAAGAACACGTGCACGCTGTCGGTCTGCACATTGCCTATCTTCACGCGGTAGTTGCACGCGTATATCTCCACAATGTCCGGCCAACGGTACGTGTTGCGCTTCTCCAGCGAGTATATCGCCATGTAGTTCTCTTTCGGCGTCTTGAACTTGAATTCCCTGAAGCCGGGACGCAAATCGAGCCTGTCGGCGGTGCCTGTCGTCTGGGCTGCTGCGACCATCGCCATGGCGAAAATTATGCTTGCAATGACATGTCTGAGCATATCACTTCCTTTTTTACTTCGGACGAACCTGGCCGTCGCCCTTTATGAGCCACTTGTAGCTTGTCATCTCAGGCAGCGCCATAGGTCCTCTCGCGTGCAGTTTCTGCGTGCTTATGCCTATCTCCGCACCCATGCCGAACTGTCCGCCGTCGGTGAACGATGTTGGCGCGTTCACATACACACAAGCCGCGTCAATCTCTGTCTGGAACTTCTCCGCAGCCTTTTCGTCCTCGGTTATTATCGCCTCGCTGTGACCTGAGTCATACTTTGTTATGTGGGCGATAGCCTCATCAATGTCGGCCACGGTCTTTATGTTCATCTTGTAGTATTTGTACTCAGTGCCGTAGCTTGTCTCTGTCAATGGCATGAGCAATGAGTCTGGATAACTGCCCTTCAGCGCGTTGTACGAATCCTCGTCGGCCTCGATGACCACGTTCGACTCGGCCAATGGAGCAAGCAGCTCGCCTAAGTCGCCAAGCCTTGACTTGTGCACGATGAGCGAGTCGAGCGCATGGCACACGCTGACACGTCTGGTCTTTCCGTTGTTTATTATCTTCTTGCCTTTTTCTATGTCGCCCTGCGCGTCGAAATATGTGCTGACAACACCTGCGCCCGTCTCTATCACCGGCACACGACTGTTGTCTCTCACGAAGTTTATGAGCCCTGCGCTGCCTCGTGGGATTATCACGTCAACACTGCCAACCGCGTTAAGCAGCTCGGCTGTCGATTCGCGTCCGGCTGGCATGAGGTGCACCACGTTCTCGTCGATGCCGTTCTCCTTCAGCACTTCCTTTATGAGCGCGACGATGGCGCTGTTCGACGCATGAGCATTCGTGCCGCCCTTCAGCACACACGCGTTGCCGCTCTTGAAGCAAAGCGAGAACACGTCGAACGAAACATTCGGACGAGCCTCGTATATGATTCCGATGACGCCGAATGGCACGCTTACTTTCTTCAGCTCCAAGCCGTTAGGCAGCGTTCTTTGCTCCAGCACCTTATTCAAAGGCGAAGGCAGTGTCGCCACCTTCCTTATGTCCGACGCAATGCCCTTCAGACGCTCCTCTGTGAGCAACAGTCGGTCGTACATCGAGTCGCTTTTGTCCATCTTCGACAAATCCTCGGCATTGGCCTTCAGTATGTCGTCTATGTGGTTTTCGGTCGCAGCGGCAAGCGCCATGAGCACTTCGTTCTTCTTCTCCTCGCTCACCAAGTTGAGTGTGCGCGATGCGCTTCTCACCGCCGTCTTCCAATCTATGTTTGCCATATTTCGTTTGTTGTATTAATCCTTGTTAGTCACAGGCAAAAGGTAATCGCAGTGGATGAAAGGCTTCACGCCCTTCTTGCCCACGAGGCTCTTGGCCTTGTCCGAGCCGTACTGCACCCTTCCCACTCCGAGCTCATTGCCGTTCGGGCCGAATATCTTCACGATGTCGCCTTTCTTGAACTCGCCTTTTATGCTGTCGATGCCCACAAACAGCAACGACGAAGCCTTGCCGCTCAATGCCTCTTCTGCACCAGCGTTCACATGCACCTCGCCCTTCGAGAATCCTTCGCTGTGGGCTATCCATTTCTTCACGCTCGACACTCTGTCGGAAGGCTTGAACACTGTGCTCATCACATCGCTGCCCTTCTGCATCAAGTCGCAGATTATGTTTTCCTTCTTGCCGTTTGCTATTATCACGGTTATGCCTTCAGCAGCCACCTTACGCGCTATGTTGCATTTGGTTCTCATACCGCCTCGGCCGAACGACGACTTGCTCGCCTGAATGTACTGCGACAGGCTCTTCTCCGGCAGTACCTCTCTTATGACGCTGGATTCAGGGTCGTTCGGGTCGCCGTTGTATATGCCGTCGATGTTGCTGAGTATGACGAGCGCATCCATGTCCATCATCGTGGCGATGAGCCCGGAAAGCTCGTCGTTGTCGGTGAACATGAGCTCGGTGAGCGATGTCGTGTCGTTCTCGTTCACTATCGGGATTACTCCTTGCTGGAGCATGGCGGACATGCAGTTCTTCTGGTTGAGATACTGCTGGCGGTTTCTGAAGTTCTCCTTCATCGTCAACACCTGTCCGCAGAATATGCCGTGCTGCTTGAACTGCTCGTAGTATCGGTTTATCAGCTTGGCCTGACCCACGGCCGAGAGTATCTGTCGGCTGGATACGGAATCAAGATGCGGCGGCAGTGTTATCTCGCTTCTGCCATAAGCCACAGCACCCGACGAAATCAGCACCACTTCCACTCCGCTGTTGCGCAGAGCCGCGATCTGGTCGACGATGTGGGCTATGCGCCCGTCGTCCACCGAACCGTCCTTGTTGGTCAGCACGTTGCTTCCTACCTTTATTGCTACACGGTTAAATCTCAATTCCATAATTCTATGCGAGTCGCATTTTGTCTAACATCTTACAAATTTAGCAGATAATGTTCACTTTTTGTTCGCATTTCCGCAAAATTACTCCAAACGGCCGTCGTCCGAGTAGCTGTAGTATTTCTCCCCTGCCACAATGATATGGTCGAGCACCCTTATTTCAACCGCCTTGAAGCCTTCACACAGTTGGTGTGTCACCTTATCGTCGTCTCTCGACGGCCTCAGCGACTCCGACGGATGGTTGTGGCAGAGCACCACGGCGTCGGCAAGCTTGTCAATCGCCTTTTTGAGCGCCAGCTTCGTGTCCACAGTCGTGCTCGAAACTCCGCCGCTGCTCAGCTGTTCCATGCCTATCACCCTGTGCGCTCTGTTCAGCAGCAGGAGCCAGAATTCCTCGGTCTGCTTGTCGGCTATCATCGGGTGGAATATCTTGAAAATGTCGCTGCTGTCTCTCACCTGCGGCTTTTCCAAAGCCTCGGCGAGGTTTCGTCTGCGTCCGAGTTCCAGTGCGGCTGCCACAGTCACAGCTTTCGCGTCGCCCATGCCGTTGTAACGCTTCAGCTCTCCAATGGTCTTTTTGCCCAGCTCCACAAGGTTGTTCTCGGAGTCCTTCAGTATCTCCTTGGCGAGTTCAACCGCCGTCTGCCTCGTGTTTCCAGAGCCAAGCAATATGCCAAGCAACTCAGCGTTGGTCAGCATCTCGGCGCCGTTGGCCAGCATCTTCTCTCTCGGTCTGTCCTCTTCGCTCATCTCCATTATGGACATGTGTTTCTCTTCTCTCTCCGTGTATTCCATAGTCTTAACTTGTTTTGTGCAAAAAAAAACTTCATCCTGATGGAACATCAGAATGAAGTCTGTATTTTTTATTTACGTCCGCCTGCTGCCAGACGGAGCTCTACGCGTCTAAAGCCTATATTAAGCAAGCTTGTTAACGTGCTTTGCCAAACTTGACTTCAAGTTGCCTGCCTTGTTCTTGTGAATAAGGTTCTTCTTAGCCAACTTGTCGAGAAGTGAGCTTACTCTTGGAAGCTGCTCCTCTGCAGCCTTCTTGTCGCTTGTGTTGCGCAAGTTGCGAACAGCAGTTCTCGCAGTCTTTGCGTAATATCTGTTAGCAAGATTTCTCTTCTCTGTCTGACGGATTCTCTTGATTGATGATTTATGGTTTGCCATCTTTCCTTAAATATTATATGTCATTTTATTGTTTAGTAGTCCATAGCAGAGTCGAACTGCTCTTTAGAGAATGAAAATCTCTCGTCCTAACCGATAGACGAATGGACCAAAGTGGGTGCAAAGATAGTGAAGTTTTTTATATCACAAAAATAAATCGCTAAATTTGTCTTGCTTTTTTATCTCACTATAAATGAACGAGAAAACAGAGGCTGTCGTTTTACACTCCATCAAACATTCGGACACGAGCATCATACTCCACCTGCTGACCGAGAAGTTCGGCCATCTGGCTTTCGCCGTCAACGGAATCAGGGGAAAACGCTCGCGCATAAAGGCTTCCATGCTCATGCCTCTGACCCTTCTGGAAATCGATTTCAACAACAATAACAAGTTCGACCTGCAAAGGCTGTCCGACGCGAAGCTGCTTCACTCGTTCAGCGCCATCCCCTTCGACCCGGCACGCAACGCCGTCGCCATCTTCATAGCCGAGGTGCTGCACAAGACGCAGCGCGAGCCGAACTCCGACCCGGCGGTCTTCTCGCTTGTCAAAGAGACCATACTCCGGCTTGACGACCCGGCGACGCACATCGGCAATTTCCACCTCATCTTCCTGCTGCGCTATGCCGCCGCCTTGGGTTTCGCGCCATTAGCCGACAGCTACTCCAACGGACTGATGTTCAACATCGCCGACGGAACATTCGGCTCATCGACCTCGGCTTCTAACCTGCTGTTAGACAAGGACGAGAGCGCAGCCCTGAACGCGCTTTTCGCTCTGAGCTACGAGCGCGGCGCCGACATCACCATAGGCCGGCAGCTGAAAAAGAAGATAACGCTCGACCTGATAGACTTCTTCCGCCTGCACACGAACGAGCGCCAGGAGTTCAAGTCGCTCAACGTGATTTACGAATTGTTCTGAATTGCATATCTCACAAAAAGGACGTACTTTTGCCGTGCTTGTGAGAAACGAGCGGAGACGGCTCTGTAGTTCAATGGATAGAACGGAAGTTTCCTAAACTTTAAATTTGGGTTCGATTCCCAGCGGAGCTACAAAAAAGCCTTGCGTGATGCAAGGCTTTTGTCGTATATATATATAATGTGTGTCCTATAAATCATCGACTTCCTTCAGCCAGATGGCGGAAGAGGCATCGGACGGCATTCGCCAGTCGCCGCGTGGCGAGAGGTTCACCGAGCCGACCTTAGGTCCGTCGGGCATGGCGGAGCGCTTGAACTGCTGGGTGAAGAAGCGACGGATGAACGTCCTGAGCCATTTCTTTATGACGTCGCTCTTGTACTGGTCGGCGAAGGCGATGTTGGCAAGGAAGAAAATCTTCTTCGGTCCGAAGCCGAAGCGCAGCATATAATAAAGGAAGAAATCATGCAGCTCGTATGGGCCCACGAGGTCCTCGGTCTTCTGCGCGATGTTGCCCTGCGAGTCGGCCGGGAGCAGCTCGGGGCTGACCGGCGTGTCAACAATGTCGAGCAACGTCTCCTTCACGGCCTGCTCCATCTTGGTCTCGGCTATCCACTTCACCAAGTGCCTTACGAGCGTCTTCGGTATGCTGGCGTTCACGCCGTACATCGACATCTGGTCGCCGTTGTAGGTCGCCCATCCAAGCGCAAGCTCGGAGAGGTCGCCCGTGCCGATGACGAGTCCGTTCGCTTGGTTGGAGATGTCCATGAGGATTTGTGTGCGTTCACGCGCCTGCGAGTTCTCGTAGGTGGTGTCGGTCACAGCCGGGTCGTGGTTTATGTCCTTGAAGTGCTGCAGACATGCGTCCTTTATGGATATTTCCCTGAACGACGCGCCCAGGTTTTTTATGAGGCTCACTGCGTTGTTGTACGTTCTGCCCGTAGTGCCGAATCCCGGCATTGTCACGCCGATGACGCAGCTGCGGTCCAAGCCCAGCTTGTCAGCCGTCTTGGCGCAAACCAACAGCGCCAGCGTAGAGTCCAGACCGCCGGACACGCCCACGACCATGTTCTTTATGCCGGTGTGGTGCAGCCTTGTGGCGAGGGCATTGACCTGAATGTTGAAAATCTCCTCGCAACGGCTGTCGAGCGAGTCGCCGGCAGGGATGAACGGATGTTTCTCCACAGGGTGAAGAAGAGTCTCGTTCTCGCGGTCGTCGATTTTGGCCTGAACGAAACGGAATGCCTGCTCGCCCGTGTTGCCACGCATGAAGCATGTGTTTTTCTGACGCTCGGACTTTATGCGCTCAACGTCGATGTCGGCCACGATAAGCTGTTCGTCGAGCGAGAAGCGTTCCGAGTGCGCGATGATGTTGCCGTTCTCAGCGACGATGGCATTGCCGGCGAAAAGGACGTCGGTCGAACTCTCGCCGAACCCCGATGACGCATAGACATAGCCGGCGATGCAACGTGCCGACTGCTGGCGGATGACCGAAAGCAGGTAGTCGTGCTTGCCGACGAGCTCATTGCTTGCCGAGAGGTTGAATATGATGTCGCTGCCAGCGAGCGCATGGCTGCTGCTTGGCGGAATCGGCGTCCAAAGATCCTCGCATATTTCTGTCGAGAAAGAAAAGTCGCCGCAAGAGATGATGATGTCGGCGCCGAACGGTATGTTTCGCTGTCCGGCGAAGTCAATGCTGTCCCTTTTGCAGTCTATGGCCGAAGCGAACCATCTTGTCTCGTAGAATTCGTTGTCAGAAGGGAGGTGCGTCTTAGGCACGATGGCGTTGATGACACCGTGCTGCATAACGACGGCGCAGTTGTAGAGCGAGTTGCCGACGAGCACGGGCAGTCCTGCGATGATGCTTACACTCAGGTTTTCCGTCTCGTGGAGAATGAACCTCAGAGCATCCTCCGCCTTGCAGATGAGCAGCTGCGACGCGAAAAGGTCGGCGCACGTGTAGGCGGTCACCGACAGCTCCGGGAAGCACACTATCTGCACGCCCTGCTCCTCTGCCTTCTTGGCGAGTCTGACTATGTTTGTGGCATTGCTCTCGCAGTCAGCCACTCTTACGTTTGGCACGGCTGCCGCCACTCTTACAAAACCGAATCTTTTCATTTGCTTTTGGGTAGTATTACTTTTTCTTTCGACAGATTTCTCTTTGCCTTGTTCAGCGTCTGGTATTTCTCTAAAAGCTCACGCCTTTTCTGTTCGTCGTGCTCATTGTCGGCGGCTTCTATCTCCGCCTTCACGTCGTTTATCATCGTCAGCAGCACCTTGTACTTCAGCGCCTTGATGAGCGTCAGCAAGTCGTCGCGCAGGCGGTGGTAGTTTTGTCCGTACTGCTCTTTCTGCGACTTGCTCAGCTGGTATTTCTCTATGCCCTCGTTGGTGGCAGTCTGCGACACCTCGTAGTCCGAGTTGTTGAAAAGGAAGCGCGACAGTCGTTCGAGCTCTGCGTCGGCGTTGGCATAGAATGCCGCCTTGTCCTCCTGCTTGGTGAACGAAGTCTCGTCGGCAAACACGCTTTCGTATGGAACACGGTTCTCTGGCGAAAGGCAATGCTCATAGGCCGCAAGGAACAGTTTCTGGAACGCTGAGTTCTTGAAGCTTATCATGTCCATGTCCAACTGCTGCTTGATGTACTCAATCACAGAAATCCAGTTGCCGGCGTCGTCGGTGAAGAGGTTGAGCGCGCCGTATCTTATGACGAACTTTATCATGTCCGACTCCTCGCGGAAATACGGATTCGCCACTTTCTTTGGTGCTGGCGCAGGAGTTGGCGCCGGCTGTCCGGACGCGCCACGCTCACGTTCCCTGATTTGCTCTATCAGCCTCTGGCGCTCGCTGTCCTTCTGGTCTTGCGCGCTTTTGTTCAGCCTTATGCGGTCGATTTCGTTGAACAGCATCGCCTCCTCGATTTCCATCATGCGGCTGCACTCCCTGACGTAAACCGCACGTGTGATGGCCTCCGGTATTACGGAAATGCTCTTCACGATGTCCTGTATGAGCTGCGCACGCTTTATCGGGTCGTTGCCGGCGTCGTCGAGCAGCAGCTGCGTCTTGAACTTGAGGAAGTCCACGGCGTTGTCCTCGAGGAAGGCTATCGTCTCGTCCGAGTTATGGGTCTGCGAGTACGAGTCGGGGTCTTCGCCGTCGGGCAGCGAAACGACCTTTATGTTCATGCCTTCAGCCAGCAGCATGTCTATACCTCTTATGGAGGCGTGGATGCCGGCCGCGTCGCCGTCGTAAAGCACCGTCACGTTGTTGGTGAAACGGTGTATCAAACGGATTTGCCCCGTAGTGAGCGACGTTCCTGACGATGCCACCACGTTCTTGATGCCCGACTGGTGCATGGAAATGACGTCCATGTAGCCCTCGACGAGGTAGCACCTGTCGTTGCGCACAATATCCTGCTTGGCCTGGTAGATGCCGTAGAGCTGGTCGCTCTTATGGTATATCTCGCTTTCCGGCGAGTTCACGTATTTAGCTAATTTGTCGCTTTTCTTCAGGATTCGTCCTCCGAAGGCGACCACCTTTCCCGAAATCGTCTGGACGGGATAGATGACCCTTCCGCGGAAACGGTCCACGACGCCGAACTCGTTGTCCAGCGTGAGTCCTGTCTTGACAAGATACTCCTTGCTGAATCCTCTTTTCAGAGCCTCTTTCGTCAGGGCGTCCTTCTCGCTCAGGCTGAATCCCAGCTGGAAAGTCTTTATCGACGCGTCGTTTATGCCACGCTCTCTGAAGTAAGTGAGGCCGACGCTTCGTCCTTCGGCGTTGTTTGTGAGGATGTCGGCGAAATAGTCGCGCGCAAACTCGTTCACGGCAAAAAGAGCTTCACGCTCGCTGCGCTGTGCCTTCTGCTCGTCGGTCAGTTCACGCTCCTCCACTTCTATGCCGTACTTCTTGGCAAGGAACTTCAGCGCCTCATAATAGTTCATCTGCTCGATTTCCATTATGAAGTTGACCGAGTTGCCGCCCTTGCCGCATCCGAAGCATTTGCATATTCCCTTGGAAGGAGAAACGACGAACGACGGAGTCTTCTCGCTGTGGAAAGGACACAAGCCCTTCAGGTTGACTCCCCTCCTATGCAACGACACATACTCACCCACAACCTCCTCTATCTTGGCGGCTGACATTATCCTGTCTATGGTAAGCTGGTCGATCATTTGGTCATGAAATCAGATATCACGAAGTTATATAAAAAATGTGATATTATATTCCTTTACCCGTGACGATGGTTCTTATTGTGTACAATATAACTTTGATGTCCACAGCCATGGTTCTATTCTGCAGATACACCTGTTCTATCTTCGCTCTTTCGAGCATCTTCTCCTCGTTTTCGGCATAACCGTACTTCACCAGTCCCCACGATGTGAGTCCTGGCTTCACCTGATAACGGAGCGCATAGTCGGCCGACATTAGCACAAGCCTGTTGGCGAAGTAAGGCTGCTCCGGTCTTGGACCCACGATTGACATCTGGCCTATCAGCACATTGAAAAGCTGTGGCAGCTCGTCGATGCGGTACTTTCTGAGCAGGCGTCCGACCTTGGTGATTCTCGGGTCGTTGTCCTGCGTCAGGACGTGGCTGTGCTCAGGGTTCTTGTCGCAATACATGGAACGGAACTTGTAGATGGTGTAAGGCTTGGCGTGCAGTCCGAGTCTTTTCTGCTTGTAAATCACCGGGCCTCGGCTGTTGATTTTAATCGCGACAGCCACCACAAGGAAAATCGGCAGAAGTATTACCAGTCCGATTAACGACACGATTCGGTCGGCGACGTTCTTCACGTTCTCCTGCCAAGCTGGCATTTGCGAACGCATGATGGAGACGAGAGGATGGCTGTAGAGCACCGACGTGTGGTAAGGCGTGATGAAGAGCTTGTCGTAGTCGGCAGGCGAAATCATGATGTTCGTGTGGGTGTTCGTGAGCTCGGAGATGAGCAGCGTGAAAAGGTCGTTGCTCAGGTTCTCGGTCGCTATGATCACGTTTCTCACATTGTTAGCCTTCACTATCTTGCCGAGCGTGTTCTCCTCCGTAATGTTCAGCACAGCGGCTGGCAGGTCGCCGGCGTCCTCCCCGTCATATTTTATGAATCCGATGATGTTATAACCCAAAGAGAGAGGAACGTTGTTGAGCATCATCGCTGTCTGCTTCGCGTGCTTGCCTGTGCCTATGATTAATGTGTTGAAGCCAATCCTGCGCTCGTGTATGTCGTGGACTATCTTGTTCGTCTGCAAAAGCCTTATGGCGTAGGTGAAGAGGAATTGCAGAGTGAAAAGCGCGGCTATGGACACATTCACCTCGTCGTACTCTATCTCGTCGTTCGACACAGCGATGAAGAACAGGACTATACAGCCCAGAATGGTAGTAATGAGCGTGATGGTCAGCTCATTGAGACGCGACTTGAGGTACGACGAATTGTAATATCCCGACAGGTAATGCAGGAATGTCCATCCGCCTGTGTACAAAAGCAACGAAATCCAGAACTTGGAGTTGAGCGGGAACTGGCTGATGTTAAGCACATATATCTTGAACATGTAATACGCCACCCAAGACAACACCGAAGCAAGCACATCACCAGCGATGTACTTCACCAAGCGCTTTACTTCGTCATCTCTTGTTATCGACTTTATTCCCACCTACTTGCGTATTATCTTGAATTCGTTGTTCATCCCCAGCTTTATGATGACCGACGGGCTCGCCTTTGTCATGTCTTTCTGACGGTACTTCACGACGTAATCCACATTGTCGATTATCTCCTGGCTTATCTCGTTGAAGAACGCCGCCGACGGCTGACCGCTGATGTTGGCCGACGTTGACACGACCGGACGGTGCAGCGCCTGACACAACCTGACGCAGAACGGGTCCGAAGTGACCCTTATGCCGACGGTCTTGTCCTCAGCTATCAGCGACGGAGCCAGGTTCCTTGCGTTTGGGTAGATGATGGTCGTCGGACGTGTGGCGAGCTCCATGAAGTCCCACGCCATGTCCGGCACATCGACATATCCCTGCAGTTTGCCCGGAGCGTCGAGCAGCACGAGCATCGTCTTGTTTTCAGGCCTGTGCTTTATGTCGAAGATTTTCTGCACAGCCTCCTCGTTGGTGGCGTCGCATCCGATGCCCCATATCGTGTCCGTAGGGTAGAGTATTATTCCGCCCCTGTTCATCACCTCGACGGCGTTTCTCACGTCGTCGGCAAAGTCCTCTCTTGAGACGTTATTTCTTTTTTCCCTTTCCATTTCTCTTTTTCTTTGCGACGGTCTTGACCGGCTTCTCTTCGGGGTCCAGACTTGTCTTCACTTCCATTTCCGCCATCACGTCGCCAGGCTTTATGTCCTCCGGCTTTCGTGGCCTCAAGTCAGCCTTCCAGCTATAGTGCTTGAGCATGTCCTCGTCCTC
>JAGCQO010000078.1 GCA_017965125.1 Paludibacteraceae bacterium | reverse complement strand
ATGAAGCCGATGGTAGGCACGTCGGTCTCGGCGTTGCTTTCTATCGTGGCGTAAACATATCCGTCCTCGCTCACCTCAACGTCCGTCAGTCCTATCTCCACAAGCTCTTTTCTGAGCACTTCGGCAAGCACGAGCTGTCCTTTCGTGCTGGGGCAGTCCTGGCAGTCGTAGTCTGAAGTGGTCTCTATGCTTATGTATCTGAGAAATCTTTCTTTTACGTCCATAATCGCGAAATGCGCATTGAAAAACACTGTTATTCACAACAATAACAATTATGTTTTAATGTTGTTGATTAAAATACGAGATATTAAGCCTTTTGTTTAAAACTTGTGCGTCTCTTTTCAATTCATCAAAATATTTCTTTAAATTTGTTTTCTGTTATCTAATCGAGAACATTTATTTACAACTTAATTCAATAGATAGAATGGAAGATAAAAACATTTTGGGCAAATTCTCTCTCGAGGGAAAAATCGCGCTTGTGACTGGCGGTTCTTATGGTATCGGAATGGCGATTGCCAAGGCTTTGGCTTACGCTGGAGCGAAGATCGCTTTCAACGGCCGCCGTGCCAACCTTATAGAGGACGCCGAGAAGGAGTACAAGGAGCTTGGCATCGACGCTAAGGGCTATGTGTTCGACATCACAAACGAGGCTGACGTGCAGAAGTTCATCCCTCAGATCGAGAAGGACTTCGGCGGAAGCATTGACATCCTTGTGAACAACGCCGGCATCATCAAGCGTATCCCTGCCACAGACATGACAGTGGACGAGTTCCGTCAGGTTATCGACATCGACCTCACTGGCGCGTTCATCATGTCTAAGGCTGTCGCTCCAGGCATGATCGCCAAGGGCGGAGGAAAGATCATAAACGTTTGCTCACTGATGAGCGAGCTTGGCCGCGAGACCGTTTGCGCATACGCCGCAGCTAAGGGCGGACTCAAGATGCTGACACGCAACTTGGCTTGCGAGTGGGCTGAGCACAACATACAGGTGAACGGCATCGGTCCGGGCTACATCGCTACACCTCAGACAGCGCCTTTGCGCGAGAAGCAGGCTGACGGCTCACGCCATCCGTTCGACCAGTTCATCATCGCCAAGACTCCTGCCGCACGCTGGGGAACTCCAGAGGACTTGATGGGCACTGCGGTGTTCCTGTCTTCGGAGGCTTCTAACTTCGTGAACGGACAGATTCTTTACGTTGACGGCGGTATCCTCGCTTACATCGGAAAGCAGCCTAAGTAAAGGATTTCGGAAAAATCGATATGGGAAAGACATCGTGAAAACGGTGTCTTTTCTTTGTTATATGGTGTTTCTGAACTTGCTCGGCGACATGCCTTTCTGGGCGATGAAGAATTTGCAGAACTGCGCTTGCGACGAGAATCCCAGAGTGTTGGAAATGGCCTGAATGGGCTGTCTTGACGTCTCGAGGAGCGACACGGCCTCCTTCATCACGTAGTTTGAAATCACCTGCTTGGGCGTGATGCCTGCGACCTTGTCGGTCACCTGCGAGAGGTATCTTGTGCTGATGGACAGCTTGTCGGCGTAGAAGGCCACGTCGTGCGCCGTCTTGTAGTTCTCGGCTATGAGGCTTAGGAACGAGTTGTAGATGTCGGCAGGACGGAGCTCGAGGTTGTCGTTCGTGGCGTAAACGACTTGGCTGTGCATGTAGGAGTGGGCGGCTGCCACAGCAGACTTCACGTCGTCGCCCATGGCGAGTCGTGCGGCGATGGCTGTTGACATGGCTCCGCTGACTCCGTGTTTGAGCCATCCGTCGGTGTTTTGCGACGTGAAGAAAGACTTCTCGCCGTCGCAGTAAAGCAGGGCGGTAATCATGCCGTCGGACATTCTTCCGCCTCGGAGCAGCACAGCCTCGGCCCCCATGGCGCAAAGCGACACAGCCGCGAAAGCCATGTCGTCGTTGGTGTTGATTTTCCGTCCGATGAAGAACTCGGCGTCCTCACATTTTATAAACAATAGCCTTGAGATAGGGATAAGGAGCTTCTTCCATGCGTCAGTCGCCTCGGCGTTCATGAGCCTTTCGCCTTTCGACGACAGGATTTTAGGCGCGGTCACGATGTTTCTGCATCCTATGATTTCGTCTCTCACGGCCGCCACCGTCTCCTCGTTTCTGACCATTCCCACCTTCACAGCCTTCGGGAAGCACGTGTGCAGTATGGCTCTCGTCTGTCCGGCCACGATGTCGGGCGACAGGTCGATTATGTGCTCGATGCCGTTGTCGTTCTGCACGGTGATGGACGTTATGGCCGTCTCGGCGTGGCACCCAAGAGCCGTGATGGTCTTGATGTCACGTTGTATGCCAGTGCCGCCTGTGTTGTCGGAACCGGTGATGGTGAGAATCGGTGTCAGTCCTTTCATGGTGCAATGATAGTTTTTTTGCTTTATAAGAACAAACTATATGTTCCGAAAATGACAAAAATATTTCCCGATTAAACAATGGATTTGTTGATTTTTAAGCAGTTTTTATCAAAATGGGAACTAATGCTTCACGCAAGAAAATGATATGCACACCTTTGCGCCGTAAAACCAAAAAAATCAGAAAAAAATATGTCAGACAGAAGTACTTTGAACCGCAACTTAGCTCAGATGCTCAAGGGCGGAGTGATAATGGATGTTACCACACCAGAACAGGCAAAAATAGCAGAAAAGGCAGGCGCATGCGCAGTAATGGCGTTAGAGCGTATCCCAGCAGACATACGTGCTGCAGGCGGTGTCTCTCGTATGAGCGACCCTAAGATGATAAAGGGCATACAGGAGGCTGTTTCCATCCCGGTTATGGCGAAGTGCCGTATCGGTCATTTCGCTGAGGCTCAGATTCTGGAGGCCATAAGCATCGACTATATCGACGAGAGCGAGGTACTTAGTCCGGCTGATGATGTTTACCACATCGACAAGCGCAAGTTCAACGTGCCATTCGTGTGCGGAGCGAAGGACTTGGGCGAGGCGTTGCGCCGTATCAACGAGGGTGCGACAATGATCCGTACCAAGGGTGAGCCAGGAACAGGCGACGTGATACAAGCCGTTCGCCACATGCGCATGATGCAGAGTGAGATTCGTCGTCTCACTTCATTGAGCGAGGACGAGTTGTATGAGGCAGCAAAGCAGTTGCGTGTGCCTTACGAGCTCGTAAGCTATGTGCATGACAACGGCAAGCTCCCTGTAGTGAACTTCGCTGCAGGAGGTGTGGCTACACCAGCCGACGCTGCGTTGATGATGCAGTTGGGCGCAGAAGGCGTGTTCGTGGGCAGCGGAATCTTCAAGAGCGGCGACCCTGTGAAGCGCGCTCAGGCGATTGTGAAGGCGGTGACTAACTATAACAACCCATCAGTGTTGGCAGAGTTGAGCGAGGACCTTGGCGAGGCTATGGTCGGCATCAACGAGAGCGAAATCCAGTTGCTGATGGCAGAAAGAGGAAAATAATGAAGATAGCTATATTGGCATTGCAAGGAGCCTTCGCGGAGCACGAGGACGCGCTTCGCAAGTTGGGCGCTGAGACATTCCTGGTTCGCAACAAGCAGGACTGGTTTCAGGACAAGGACGGTCTGGTGATACCGGGCGGCGAGAGCACAGCCATGACACGCATTATGCGCGACGAGGAGCTGTGGGACCCGATTCGCGAGGAGATACTCGGCGGACTTCCGGTTTTCGGCACTTGCGCAGGACTTATAATGCTCGACAAGGAGCACCTCTCGACGATGAACATCACCGCCTTGAGAAACGCCTATGGTCGTCAGTTGGGCAGTTTCTACACCGACGACGAGTTCAAGGGCATCGGACGTGTGCCAATGACATTCATCCGCGCTCCGTACATAGCTGAGTACGGCGACGGCGTCGAGGTGCTTTCGACTGTCGATGGCAGAGTGGTGGCGGCTCGTCAGGGAGCGCAGCTGGTTACGGCCTTCCATCCCGAACTGAACGAGGACAGCCGCATCCACAAGTATTTCCTTGACATCGTGTCAGCCAAGTCAGTATAGTCATTAACAAGCCCGATCGGGTTTCGATAATATCTGTTTATAATGAAGGCAGTCGCAAACAACAGCGGCTGCCTTTTTTATTGCAGTTTCAACGGATTTAATCGTTATAATACAGCCAAAAATCATTATGTTTGTAAATTTCAGAAGAAAAATTGCAAACAAGAATCATGAACATCAACATAAGAAAGAGTCTGCTCGTTGTGGCTGCGTGCGCGATGGCGATATGCGCGGACTCGCAGGAACTGTACAAGTCGGTGGCTCAGTCGCCGTACACTTTTTATTACAGCGTGTCAAACGAGGAAGCGGCGACATTCTTTGCCGACCCCAAGCCTCAGAAGATATACCCTTTGCTTCACACCAAGGTTGACTCCGTGCTGACAGCCTTGTCGGCCGACCCGAAACTGCCGAACGGCCATTACATAAAGGTGCGCACGAGGTCTAACAAGGTCTATGCCGATGTGATGACGGTGCAGCACTTCTTCCCATACGTATTCAACAACGGCAACGACCTGATGGTGCGCGTGCTGGACACTTTAGGACAGAACATCGCCACGGCCGAGGTATTCGCCGGCAAGTCGCGCCTGAAGTACGACAAGAAAATGCAGCTCTACACGTTGCCGAAAGCCAAGAACGGACTGCTGCTTATTCGCTACGACGGACTTGACGCATACTACAAGCTGAGCAACACGCTCTCGCGCAAGGGCGAAAACGACCCGTTGTACATCGTCAACGGCAAGGAGGTCTCAAGCATAAGCGCCATTTCGCCTTACGAGATAAAAGAAATAACCGTGCTGAAGGAGGAAGCGGCGAAGGAGGCTTACGGCGCGAAAGGTGCCAACGGCGTTGTCGTGATCACAACCAAGGCTGGCGTGCGTCCGGTGGAGATAGGCAAGTCGGCAGAGCCTTACTTCTTTGCCGTGTCGTCGAAGCCGAAGTACCGTCCGAACGACACTGTGCGTTTCAAGTTCTATCTTCTGGACAGCCGCAAGCGTTTCGTGCGCGACTCGGTGCATGTGTACGTGTCGCAGGACGCCAAAAAGAAGGTGATGACGCTCACGCCATACGCGCCAGGACTCTATGCCGGCAGTTTCGTGCTTGACGATTCGCTGGACCTGCGTCTCGACCAGCCAGTCGCCCTCGAGGTGGCCAAAGCCACAGACCCCAAGCAGAGAGCCAAGTACGAGAACCTTTTCGTTTACGAGGATTATGAGCTGAAGTCGTCAAGCCTGTCGTTGCGCTTCGACTCCGAGAAGCAGCTCTACGGCGACTCGCTGATAGCCTACGTCACAGCCATGGACGAGAACGACCTTCCGCTTTCGTCGGCCAAGCTCATCGTCAAGGCGTCGCGTCCGTACTTCTCGAAGAGCTTCGAGCGCCTTTCGTATTTCCCAGTCTTAGGGCTTTACTCCGACACGCTGACTGTCGCTCCCGACGGCACTGCGCGCATAGCCATCCCATGGCAGAACATGCCTTTGGCCAATTTCAGCTACGACCTTTCGGTCACGCTGCTGACGCCCGACGGTGAACGGAGTGTGGAGACTCGCACCGTCTCTTATGTCTATCGTGACGAGCAGATCAAGCGTTCCATCTCGTCGGGCAAGGTGCATTTCGAGTACCTCGTCTCAGGCAAGTCGGAGCCAGGCTTTGCGTACATCTATGGCTACGACAGCAACGGAAAGCTCATTCAGCAGGAGTCGGGCAATCTGCCTTACTCCATGACGCTGGACCCTTACATAAACAAATACAAAGTGACAGTCGGCGACAAGACGGAGTACATCGGAATGGACGACACGCCTGACTCGCTTTACGTCACAGCCGTGAGAAAAACGAACTCTGTTGTGTTCACCGTCACCAACCCGCGCCGCATCAACTTCAATTACTTCGTTTACTGCGGCTCGAAGCTCGTGAAGTCGGGCACTGGCAAGGAGTTCCGTTTCTCGTCTCGCGAGAAGCTCAATCAGGACTATTTCGTCTCGTTGCAGTATATGTGGGGCGGACGCGTCAAGAGCCGTGAGTTCTCGTCTTACTACGAGTCGGACGACGTGCTGCGCCTTTCGGTCAAGCAGAAGCCGATGGTCTTCCCGGGCGAGTCGTCGGTCGTGGAGGTGACTGCCACACGGAAGGGACTTCCTGTGTCGGGTGTTGACATCACGGCTTATGCACCGACGGCCAAGTT
>JAGCQO010000013.1 GCA_017965125.1 Paludibacteraceae bacterium | reverse complement strand
CTCCGAAGACGTTGTACACCACGACTTCCGGCACTCTGAGAAGCGCTGTTTCAAGCGTTGCCGTGCCGGAGTTGACGATGGCCGCACGGCTGTGCTGCAACAGGTCGTAGGTCTGTCCGAACAGCACCTTGACATCCCTGCCGTTGATTATCCTGTCGTAAACGCTCTTGTCGATGCTTGGCGCTGCCGCCAGCACAAACTGGTAGCCCTTGAACGAGTCCGAGACGGATATCATCTTGTCTAAACAGCCGTTTATTTCCTGCATGCGGCTTCCGGCCAGCAGTGCGACTATCGGACGGCCGTCCAATCCGTTCTTCTGTGCGAATTGCTCCGCCGTCTCGTCCTGGTTCTCGCGCCATGCCACAGAATCGACACACGGATTGCCCACGTACTCGACCTCGAAGTTGTGTTTAGCGTAAACCTCCGTCTCGAACGGCAGTATAGTGTACATCTTGTCGATGTATTTCTTTATGCTCTTTATTCGCCATTCCTTCCACGCCCATATTTTAGGCGAGATGTAGTAATAAACAGGAGTTTTTGGCATTTCCTTTTTGCAGAACTCGGCTATGCGCAGGTTGAAGCTCGGGTAGTCGATGAGTATTAGCACGTCGGGGTTATACTCCTTGAGCGCCTTTTTGCAGTCGTCGATGTTGCGGAGCACTGTGCGCAGGTTCATCAGCACGTTGACGATGCCCATGAACGCCATGTCTCGGTAGTGTTTGACCATTCTGCCGCCTTGCGCAGCCATGAGGTCGCCGCCAAGAAAGCAGAAGTCGGCCTGAGCATCCTTCGCCTTGAGCTCTTTCATCAGGTTTGAAGCGTGAAGGTCGCCAGACGCCTCGCCGGCTATTATGAAGTATTTCATAGGTTTACATGAATATGAGTGCGACGATGAGCGCTGGGCAAAGTCCCACGAACGCCCCTATGCTTGCCTTCTCTTTTCGGAACGACGAGAAGACGATGATGAGCAGCAAGCTTGGGACGAGCGCGCCCATCATGTCCTTGGACAGCATTCCCTTGTTCGCCATCTTGTACATCGCCTCGTGCAGTGGCTGGCTTGTGGTGTACTTAGAGGTGAAAAACACAATGTTGAGAATTATCGGCAGAAGGAATGACGGGATGAATCCCCACCAGAAAGAGTCTCTCTCCGCTCTTTTCTTTTTCTTGTATTCTGCCGCGTGGTTCCAATCTGAAGGCATAGTCTTATCTTTAAATCTTTATGTTCCAGTCTTTCAAGTGGCTCATGAACTTGTAGTTGGTCATGTCGAGCTGCACGGGGGTTATGGATACGTATCCGTTCTGCACCGCCCATTCGTCGGTGTCCTCCGCGTCGGGCTCGTGGTCAACGAACTCGCCGCCGAGCCAGTAATAGTTCCTGCCCGTCGGGTCCTGTCGCTGGTCGAGCACTTCCTCCCAGTGTCCTGCTGCCTGGCGGCTTATGCGTATGCCCTTGATTTCGTTTGTGTCAGGCACATTGACGTTGAGGCAGGTGTATCGTGGAAGCCCTTCCTTCAGCACTTTCGCCGTTATCTCGTGGGCAATCTTGCCGGCGATGGTGAAGTCGGCGTCCGGACGGAAGTCGCAGTGCGAGATGCCGATCGACGGTATGTCATCGACACAGCCCTCGAGCGCGGCGCCCATCGTGCCGGAGTATATGACTGAGACCGATGTGTTTCGTCCGTGGTTTATGCCGGAAAGCACGATGTCGGGCCATCGGTCGGCTATCTTTCTTATGCCCATTTTAATGCAGTCGGTCGGTGTGCCGTTGCACTGCCAGATGGCGACGCCCGGCTCCTCGCTCAGTTTCTTCGAGCGCAGAGGCACGGTCACGGTCAATGCGTTTGACTGTGCGGAGCGTGGTCCGTCGGGAGCCACGACCAGCACGTCTCCCAGTGCCTTCACGGCGGCTATGAGCGCCTTCAGTCCAGGTGCGTAGATGCCGTCGTCGTTGGTTATGAGTATCAGTGGGCGTTTCATCGTTTAATGGTTCTTGTCGTGGCTATTATGAATATTGCTGCGGCGCTAATGAAGTAGGCGACGTCTCTGAAGTCTATGACTCCGCGGCTCATGGATTCGTAGTGGTCGTTTATGCCGAAGAACGAGAATGCGGCCTGCACCTTGCCCGAAGAGAAGATGGAGCCGACGAGGTCGAATCCGAGGAACAGCACGAAGCACATGACCAACGCCAGAAGGAATGCGACAATCTGGTTCTCGGTCAGCGACGACGCGAACACGCCGACAGCCACATAAACCACCGCCAAGAAAAACAGTCCTATGAACGAGCCCCAGAACGCGCCTGAATCGACGTTGCCGAACGGCTCAGCCAAGTAATAAACCGAGAAGTAGTAGATGATGGTTGGGATGAGCGAAAGCATGACGAGCACCACGCCGGCGAAGTATTTGCCGAGCACTATCTGCAGTTCGGACAGCGGCTTGGTGTAGAGCAGCTCGATGGTGCCGGAATGTTTCTCCTCGGCGAACATCCTCATAGTGACCGCTGGCACGAGGAAAAGATAGAGCCAAGGCGCCAGAGCGAACAGTCCGTCAACTTGCGCGTAACCCGACTCCAAAATGTTGTATGAGCCCGGGAACACCCACAGGAAAAGGCCTGTGATGAGCAAAAAGATTCCGATGACAATGTAACCCGTCGCACTGTTGAAGAAGTTGTGCAACTCTTTTTTTAATAAAACAAACATCTTATGTTGGAGGTAAAATTATATCTTTGCAAATTATGTACTTTGGCGTGCAAAGGCTTGATAAATACCGCCGCTGCACACTCAACGTGCAAATATATGCAATTCTTTTCAGTAATGTAATGATGAGAAAACACCTCCTTTTACTATTGACAATAATATTCTGCGCCACATCGGCCTTCGGACAATGTCTTGGAGAGGACTGTTCCATAAAGGGACGTAACAAGGCCGCGAAGAAGAAAGCGGTGCAGATGACAGGAAACAAGAAACTCGGAAAAATCAGAAAGATAAAGCGTAACGGCGTCGCTTTCGACCCGTTCGCAAGCAGCGGCAAGAAGGGCAAGGGCATGGGCGGCTTCGACCCGTTCGAGGCTGAGGCCAACAAGAAGAAGGCCGCGAAGAAAGGCCGTGCTTTCGACCCATTCACAGCGAGCAACAACGGCAAGAAGTTCAAGGGCAACAAGGGAGGTTTCGACCCATTCGAGGCTTCTTCCAGAAAGTCGGGCAAGGGCAAGAGCGGAGGCTTCGACCCGTTCGCATCGTCGTCGAAGAAGTCAGTCAAAATCAAGGGCGGCAACAACAGCTGGGTTAGCAACACAAGGAGTCTGAGCGTGGAGACTGGAGGATTCGCTGGCTGGGACGGCGGACCAAAGAGCAAGATAAAGAACAGGCGAGGCAAGGCCAACGACACTTGGGCGAGCAATGCGAGCCGCAAGGGAGTGTCGAAGGGCGGAGGAGTATGGGCTAACAGCACATCGCGCCACGCTTCTCCAGCGACCGGCAAGAAGAAAAAGGCCGGCTATCTGTCAAGCAACAATTGGGACCAGGTGATGATGGCGAGCGCGCCGTCCGACGCGAGCGACGCAACACGCTCATGGGACCAGTTCGGCGGCTCAAGAATCAGCGGCGACATATCATACAGCAAGCCTCATCAGTTCAAGTTTAGT
>JAGCQO010000077.1 GCA_017965125.1 Paludibacteraceae bacterium | reverse complement strand
TATTGCTGCCATCTACGGGGAGTAGTGTGATTATGCATCCAGACGTCCCAGCAAATGTGCCTTTAAGGAAAACAGTTCCTTCTATTTTATCTTCATATTTCAGCCCTTTTGCTTGCAGTTTTCTTGCCATTTCATCTACTGAGCAATCCATAGGGATGCCCTTGAACTTTAGATGCTCTGTCTGTGCCATGGCTGCCGCTCCCAGCATCACGCACACAATTGTTATAAGTAAATTCTTCATAGTCATTATATATTAAAGTGTTATTTCCTTTTTCACTCACCTCGGCCTCAAAACGCTCATGCCGATGAAGTGCTCCTTGTTGCTGAGGTAGCCGGCGAGGGGTCTGCTGTCGATGAGCACATGGCCGATGGACATCGACGCGTGCATGAGGTGGGCGATGCCGTTGCCGTCCATATAAACGAAACCGACGTGCCCGTAGTCGAGGCCCTTGGCGTCGGTCACCCAGCAGATGATGTCGCCCGTCTGCAGGTGCTTGTAGGTCTCGTTGTTCACCTTGCTCTTCGGGATGTACCAGTGCTCGGCCTCGCTCAGGTCTTCCTCTATCGCCTTTATGCGCTCGAGGTCGATGCCGCCCTTCTTGAGCTGTGTGTATCGGTCGGGGTGTGTGCTCATGTAGTCTATCGACATCTTTATGCGCTCGCATCCTTTTATCTCCCTCGTTATGTCCTTCACGATGCCCTTGTATTGGCAGTCTCTTATCCAGTCCGAGAGGTAATGCAGCCTTGAGGCGTATCCGTCCATCACTCCGTGGCGGTAGCGGATGCGGCAGAGCTCGTTCATGAATTCGCTTATCGAGAGTTCGTCGTTCTTCTCGCAAGCGGTGAGCGCCAGGGTGGTCTCGACGAAAGTCAGGCAGTCGAGTCCGTTCAGGTTCACGACTAAGTGTTCGTCGTCATTGCCGTCAAGCGTGAAAGCCACGTACTGTGTGCCTTTCAGGAACTCGCCGGTCTTCCTTATCACCTCGGAGGTGCTCAGTTCGCCCCATGCGTTTTCCTGCGCTTTCTGCGCGTAGGCGTGGAATCTGGCCGAGTCTCCATGACCTATGATTACGTCGCCTTTGATTTTCGGCTCCACTTTGTATCTTACGTTGCATTTGAAATCGTATGAGTCGGTGTTGTCCGACGACGCCATGAGTCTTCCGGCGGTGAGTGCCAAAGCGGCTGCTGTGGCTGCTACGGCTATTATTATGGTCTTCGTTTTGAGCATTTTTATGTTTTTTTATTTTGCAAATATAGTCATTCAATCTATTCTTTTGATTTGTAGAATTCTATTCTCTAAAACCGTAAAAAGTCATGTTCCTCAAACTCGCTAAAAACGTTTTTCGTCACCATTTTTCTATTTTGGACTTTGATTTCTTTTCTCCTAACTTTGGAAAAGTAAAAATAGTTTCAACATCGAAACGATTTATTTCTGGAATAACTGATTTTTAGCGATTATGGGGAAGTTTGTTCATTTACACGTGCACTCGCATTATTCGATACTTGACGGCATGTCCAAAGTGCCGGATTTGATAAACAAATGCATGAAAAACGGCATGTACGCCATGGCTCTCACAGACCACGGCAACATGTTCGGCATCAAGGATTTGGTGGATACTGCCGGAAAGATAAACGGCAAGTGCAAGAAGGCTGTCAAAGAGTGTAAGGAGAATATAGCAAAGGAGACTGACCCGGCGAAAAAGGCGGAACTGGAGGCGCAGTTGCCAGAATTGGAGAAGAAGGCGGCGGAGTACATCCCATTCAAGCCGATCATCGGCATCGAGGCCTACTGCGCACGCCGTACGCTCTACGACAAGGACAAGACCCTCAAGGAACTGAGCGCCGAGACGGGACGCGAGAGAATCGTGGACCGAAGCGGATGGCACCTCATACTACTGGCTAAGAACGAGAAAGGCTACCATAACCTCTGCAAGCTGTCGTCCATAGCATACACCGACGGTTTCTACGACAGACCGCGTATAGACCACAACGTGCTCGAGAAATGGCACGAGGGCATAATCTGCTGCTCGGCCTGCTTGGGAGGCGAGATCCCGCAGTACATCCTGGCTGGACAGATAGACAAGGCTGAGGAAGCCGCGCTGTGGTTCAAAAACCTCTTCGGCGACGACTTTTATCTGGAGATACAACGCCACCAGACCAACAAGCCTAACGCAGCCACCGACGTCTTCGAGAAGCAGCAGGTCGTGAACAAGGTGCTTATCGACATAGCCCATAAGCACAACATCAAACTGATAGCCACCAACGACGTGCACTTCGTGGAGGAAGACCACGGCGAGGCGCACGACCGACTGATATGCATAAGCACCGGAGCCGACTTCGACAGCCCCGACCCCATGCACTACACCAAGCAGGAGTGGCTGAAGACGCCGGAGGAGATGGAGGCGATATTCTCCGACATACCCGAGGCGCTGGCCAACACAGTGGAGATCGCCGACAAGGTCGAGGTTTACAGCATCGACTCAGGAC
>JAGCQO010000076.1 GCA_017965125.1 Paludibacteraceae bacterium | reverse complement strand
GTTTGTTTGCACAATCTGAAACAGATTATGTTATAGCAAATGTTGAAGATTCTATATCAATTGATTCTGTTGGTTCTGTTGCACTATTTGAGCAACTGAAAACGGAAGCAGAGAAAGTAAGCAATGCCAGACAGAAGCAAGCGTTGAAAGTCAAATTGG
Organism: Paludibacteraceae bacterium; assembly: GCA_017965125.1. Taxonomy (GTDB): domain Bacteria; phylum Bacteroidota; class Bacteroidia; order Bacteroidales; family Paludibacteraceae; genus UBA4363. The sequence goes on along the minus strand of JAGCQO010000076.1, from coordinate 6,853 downwards.
AGAATAGCATGATTACTTTTAAACAAAAAGAAGAGATAGACTCTATTCTTGCACAAAAGGAATTCACGCAAAAGAACCTTTCAAAAAACGCAAAGAAAAAGAAGAAGAAAAAATCCAAGAAAAAATAATTTTGACAGCCGCGAAATGCGGCTGTTGTTGTTTTTATGGGCGGGGATGGGAGAGGGAAAGTCGCTCAGAAAAATGTATCTTTGTGTCGTATCTAATTTAAACACAGAGTGATACAAAATGGAAAACAGTTAATATCAGTTCTGGATGAATAATCCGGATTTTTTTATGGGCTGCACCATCAAACATTTCCGTATTTTCGGATAAAACACATAAAAACATTTCCGTATTTTCGGATAAATTGAAAATAATATAGTATTTTTGTGTTCATAATCAAGCACTTAATAAAAAGGTTATGAAACGAGCATTCAAGCGTAAACTTTATAGCAAACTTTTGGAATGGAAGAACTCCCAGAACGGCAAGACAGCCATGCTGGTCGAAGGCGCGCGCCGTGTCGGAAAATCAACGCTCGTGGAGCAGTTTGCGCAAAACGAATATGAGTCATACATACTCATAGACTTCAATGAGGCTTCGGAAGACGTGAAGTCCTTGTTTAACAATCTCATGGATAAGGATTTCATTTTCCTCCAGCTCCAGACGATATATAATGTGGTTTTGAAAGAGCGCAAGTCGGTCATTATATTCGACGAGGTGCAGAACTGTCCGGCAGCAAGGCAAGCCATAAAGTATCTGGTGAAGGATGGTCGTTACGATTACATAGAAACAGGTTCGCTCATAAGCATAAAGAAGAACACGAAAAGCATCACAATCCCGAGCGAAGAGGAGCGCGTGACGCTTTACCCGATGGACTTCGAGGAATTCCGCTGGGCGTTGGGGGACGAAGCGACCATCCCGTTGCTCAGGACATTCTATGAGAAAAAACTCCCGCTTGACAATGCTCATCGTGAAAAAATGCGAGACTTCAGGCTTTATATGCTTGTGGGCGGTATGCCGCAGGCTGTTGAAGCATATATCGAAACTAATAACTTCAGCAGAGTCGATATTGTAAAGCGCAATATCATAAAGCTCTATCAGGATGATTTTCAGAAGCTTGACCCCTCGGGACGTCTGGAAACCCTTTTTATGGAAATACCATCCCAATTGAGCCAGACGAGCAACCGCTATAAGCCTTACTCAGTGCTCGGTGATGTGGATGAGAACAAACTGATGGAGTTGCTGAAAAACCTTGAGGACAGCAAAACGACGCTTTTCTCATATCACTCAAACGACCCGAATGTAGGCATGTCGTTGACAAAAGACATATCCAAATTCAAGATATTCTGCGCAGACACAGGTCTGTTCGTCACACTTGCTTTCTGGGATAAGAGCCACACCGAGAATGTGATATATCAAAAACTACTGAACGATAAGCTCAGTTCCAATCTCGGTTATGTGTATGAGAACATAATAGCGCAAATGCTCACAGCGGCAGGCAACAAACTTTTCTATTACACTTGGGCGAAGGATGAAACCCATAATTATGAAATAGACTTTCTGCTGTCGCGCGGAAGCAAAATATGTCCGATAGAGGTGAAATCTTCCGGATACAATACCCACGCATCACTTGACGCATTCTGCGAAAAGTTCTCAAGCAAGATAGAGAACCGTTATTTGATTTACACCAAAGACATGAAGAAAGACAAGGAAACCAACTTGCTTCCTGTCTATATGACGCAATTTCTGTAACAGCAATATATAGACTCCCGCTTAATGACCGATTATAAACAAAAAATCCCTGCTCCGCAAATGGGGCAGGGATTCTTATATTGAGAAATTGTGGGATTATTTATCCTCGAACTCGTCGATTTTGAATGAGAAAGGCTCTTCGGTAGCGCTTTCAGAAGCCTCGTTCTTGTATTCGTTGCCTACGCGTTCGCTCTTGTACTCGTAGTGGTTCTCGGAAGCTGGCTCTTCGCGGCGTATGAACCCCATGACGTCGTTGATGCCGTCCTCGAACTTCTCGAAGTCCTCTCTGTAAAGGAATATCTTGTGCTTCTCGTATGTGACTTGCGCATTCTCGTCGAATCCGTTGACCACTTTCTTGCTCTCTGTTATAGCAAGATAAAGCTCGCCCTTTCTGTTTCTTTTCACATCCAGGTAATAAATTCTCTTACCAGCCTTGATAGAGCGTGAGTAGATGATCTCCTGGTCTTTCTGTTCTCTTGCCTGATTGTTTTCTTCCATTTTCATCTGTTTTTAAAAAGTTTCAACAAAAATTCCTTAAATATTACCCCTAAAAGGTTTCCAAATTTCATATTTTTTATTGATACATCAAAGAGAAACGGCTTTTTTCTTCATGTATTTTTGCTATATTTGCGCGTTGTGTGAGCCAGTATCACACGGCATAAAAACATAAATCATCAAATAAGCTCTTTGAAAAGTGACAAACCAGGCAATCATCAACCGAGTCCTTCTGCGCAAGAAGGTGCTGCAAAGCGTTTACGAGCAGCTCAATAACCAGTCTCCATCCATAGACAAGGCTGTGAAGAACCTAAAGTTCAGCATCCAGCAGACATATTCTCTTTACAACTACCTGCTTCTTCTCATAGTCGATGAGACTGAATACATAGCACAAAGAATAGACGCGGCGAAGCACAAGAATCTGCCTACAGAGGAAGACCTTAATCCGAACACCAGATTCATCGACAACAAGTTCGCTGCTGTGCTGAAGTCGAACCTCGACCTTCAGGACTATATATCCGACTATAAATTCTCATGGTCGGAGAATTACCCGGAGATACTCAAGGACATGTATGAGTTCATACAGGCGCAGGAGTGCTACAAGAAGTACATGGAGGCGGAAAGCGTCACTTACGACGACGACAGGGAAGTGTGGCGCACGCTCATAAGAGACTTTGTGGCAGAAAGCGAGTCGCTCGAGTCGATGCTCGAAGACTACAGCATATTCTGGAACGACGATATGGACGTTGTGCTCAGCTTTGTGCTGAAGACGATAAGGAGAATGGACGAGGAGACCGGCGCGACGCAGAAGCTCCTGCCTATGTACCGCGAAGAGGAGGACGAAGCGTTCGGCGTGAAGTTGTTTCGCAGCGCGCTCATCAACAAGGACGAGTACACTGAGATTATCGACAAGAACACGACGGGATGGGTCATCGACCGTGTGGCTTTCATGGACAAGACCATACTGCTGATAGCGGTGACGGAGTTGCTGAACTTCCCGACGATACCGGTCAACGTGACAATGAACGAGTACATAGAACTCTCGAAGTCATACTCGTCGGACAAATCGCCTGCGTTTATCAACGGAGTCATGGACAACATAGTAAAGGACCTGACTGCAAAAAACAAGCTGACAAAGGTGAAAATCGTTTCGAACAAATAACCAAACTGAATATTAACAACTTAAAACTAAGAAAATGCATTTATCAATTCTTCTTCAAGCAGCTCAGGGCGGTGGAAGCACAATGGGAAACATAGTGATGATCGTGTTGATGGTCGTTGTTTTCTATTTCTTCCTCATCCGTCCACAACAGAAAAGACAGAAAGAAATAAGAAAATTCCAGGAGTCAGTAACCAACGGCACTGAGGTCATCACTTCAGGCGGCATCTACGGCAAGGTGAAGGAAGTAAAGGAGAAGTACTTCGTGGTCGAGATCGCCGACGGCGTAAAGGTGAGCGTGGACAAGAGCAACGTGTTCGCCGTTCCTGCTCAGGCTGAGGAAAAGAAATAAGCATTAGTGTTGCATCCCATTTCATAGAAGATGGAGCAGAGGATAAACACAGAGAAAAAGGGAAAGATTAGAATTCCGTTGTCAAGGAATGTTCTAATCTTTCTTGTTTTTGTCGCTATATCGACATTCTTCTGGTTTCTGTTCGTGCTGAGCCACAAGCACACTGTGGACATCACGGTGAAGATAGAGTACCAGAACACGCCGAAGTCGTACGTCTTGACCAACAGCTTGCCAAACTATGTTGTGGTCAGCGTCAACGACCTCGGATTCAACGAGTTGGCGAACTTCTGGCGCAAGGAGGACACTCTGGCGATAGAGATAGACCTCGCCGGCCGTTTCGACAGCGCATCGACACAATTCAGCATTCTGCAGTCGGAGCTCCACAAGAGCTTGGCTGGCGTTTTGCCAAGCACAGCCGACATAAAGCAATTCTATCCAAAGGAAATAAGCGTGGGCTACAAGCGGCTTTATCAGAAGCGCGTGCCGGTGAGGCTCGTGTGCAGCGTAAACCTCAGCAGACAGTTCACGCTGAAAAGCCCGGTGAGCTTCAGTCCGGACACAATCAGCATCTTCGGACCTAAGGATGTGATTTCAGACATAAGCGAGATAAAAACCGTGGGCGTTAAGCTGAACAATGTGAATAAGTCGCAGAGAATAAACGCGGAACTCGCCAGGCCGAAATACATCACGACCGACCCAAAGACTGTGAACGTGAACATCGACGTAGAGCAGTTTACAGAGAAGTCGGTCACTGTGCCGATACAAGCACTCAACACACAGAGCGGCAAGCGTTTAAGAACATTCCCTTCGGAAGTCACTTTAACCTTCAACGTCGGACTGAGCCGATACAAACAAGTGACGGCAGACGACTTTGAGGTCTTCGCCGACGTTTCGAACAACGACAGCACAAACATCTGCATACTCAAGGAGTCGCACAAACTGCCGTTCGTCAGTTCGGTCAGAATGACTCCAGACAGAGCCGAGTACATAATCGAGGATAAATAAGAAAATGACGAAAAGGGTAGGCATAACCGGCGGCATAGGCTCAGGAAAATCGGTCGTGAGCAGGATTCTCCGCGCTATGGGCTACAAGGTCTATGACGCAGACTGGAACTCGAAACGCCTATGCGCTACGGACAGCCACCTGAAAGCCGCGCTCACGGAAGCGTTCGGCCATATCTACAACGAAGACGGCACACTGAACAGGGCGCTGTTTGCAAGCATCATTTTCGGCCATCCCGACCAGCTGCAGAAAGCCAACGCCATAATCCATCCGTTTGTGACAAGAGACTTCCTCGAGTACTCGGAAAAGGCGGTGAGCAAAGACGGCATCGTGTTCGTGGAAAGCGCGATACTCCTGGAATGTGAGCTGAAAAAGCACGTGGAGAAAGTCATAACGGTCTGTGCGCAAGAGGATGTGCGGCTGAAAAGAATCGTGCAACGTGACGGATGCTCAGAGGAAAGCGCCCGAGCCAGGATAAACTCGCAGATGGCGGAGAAGGACAGGGCAGAGGCCGCCGATTTCATCGTTACGAACAACGACGGCGATTTCCTGACACCGCAGATTGATAAAATCATAACACAGCTGTAAAAAACGAAAAAACGGGTTGCGAAAACGCAGCCCGTTTATTTTTTGAGGTCCTTTCAAACTCTTTATTTCTCGCGCTTTTCAAGCAGCACAACGTTCTCCACATGCTGGGTGTGAGGGAACATGTCAACCGGCTGGACTACTTTCACTGCGTATTCGCCATCGAGCAGAGCCAAGTCGCGTGCCTGTGTGGCAGGGTTGCAGCTCACGTAAACGATGCGCTTAGGCGCGGCGAAAAGTATCGTGTTGATAACGTCGTCGTGCATTCCGGCTCTTGGCGGGTCGGTTATTATGACGTCAGGACGACCGTGCTGGTTTATGAAGTCCTGAGTGAGAATATCCTTCATGTCGCCGGCATAGAACTGCGTGTTGTTCAGTCCGTTAAGGCTTGCGTTTATCTTCGCGTCCTCGATAGCCTCAGGCACATACTCGATGCCGATGACCTCGCGGCATTTCTTTGCCACGAAGTTGGCTATCGTTCCGGTTCCTGTGTAGAGGTCGTAAACCAGCTCGTCGCCAGTGAGTCCAGCAAAGTCGCGTGCCACCTTGTAGAGTTCATAGGCTTGCGTGCTGTTGGTCTGGTAGAACGACTTAGGTCCGATTTTGAACTTCAGTCCTTCCATTTCCTCGAAGATGTGATCTCGTCCGCTGAAGAGGATTACGTCCTGGTCGGTTATGCTGTCGTTGACTTTCGAATTAACGATATAGACGAGCGATGTGATTTCAGCAAAGGTTTCACGCAGATGGTTCATCACCTTATCAATCAACGCCTTGTCATTCTCATAGAATATGACGATAACCATAAGCTCGCCAGTGGAAGAGGTGCGGATGATGATGCCACGCAGGGCACCTGTCTGCGCACGGAGATCGAAGAACGGAATGTCGTTTTCTGTCGCGAACTTCTTTATGTCGAGGCGGATTCTGTTCTGAATGTCGTCCTGGAGCCAGCATTTGCGTATATCAAGAATCTTGTCGAAAAGCTTAGGGATATGGAAGCCAAGTCCGTTCAGTTCGGCCTGAGGCACAGAAACGCCTTCCTCGGTCTTAGCCTTGAAAGCGTCCATTTCCTCCCTCGTCATCCAACGTTTGTTAGAGAACGAGAATTCCAGTTTGTTTCTGTAAAGCTGAGTCTTGGCAGAGCCTAAAATCGGTCTGACATCCTGAAGCTCCACCTTTCCTATGCGTGTCAAGTTGTCGATAATCTGCTTCTGCTTATAGAACAGCTGACGGTCGTAAGGCAAGTGCTGCCATTTGCATCCGCCGCAAGTGCCGAAATGCTCGCAAAAAGGCTCTGTGCGCTCCTCGGAGTATTTCTCAAACCTCACAGCACGTCCTTCCATGTAGCTGTGCTTTTTTCTTGTCACCTGAATGTCAACGACGTCGCCCGGAGCCACAAAAGGCACAAAAACGACACCGTCTTCGGTCTTGGCGATGGCCATTCCCTCGGCTGCCACATCTGTTATTTCAACATTCTCTAACAGAGGCAGTTGCTTATTTTTTCTTCCC
>JAGCQO010000075.1 GCA_017965125.1 Paludibacteraceae bacterium | reverse complement strand
TGCGCGAAGCCCTCGAGACAGCTTGCGCAGGCTTCGTCATGGACCGTCCCGACGGACTTGATGCCATTTGTGGCGAGCTTGGAGCCGGCCTCAGCGAAGGCCAGGCACAGCGCATCGCCATAGCCCGCGCCCTCTTGCGTAAGGGGTCTGTCCTGCTGCTCGACGAAGCGACAAGTGCCCTCGATATGCACACCGAGCAAGAGCTCCTCAAGAACCTCAGCAACCGCGAAGCAGGGCAGACAATTATCTGTGTCACGCATCGTCCTGCCGTCATTTCTTATTGCTCACAAGTCATTGAGATGAAAAGAGCATAAAATCATCCCAAAATTGGCATTTTCCTTAACACTTAACGCTTAAATTTTAATTGAAAAAGGCTTTTTTGCCTTACAATGTTAATTTTATGCAAAAAATGTTTGGAACTTATAATAATAAAGAATATCTTTGCATGAAGAAATGATAAAAACTAATACATATACATTATGAAATTGATGAAAATAATGCCTGCAGCGTTGCTGCTGTGTTTGTCTCTCGGTGCTTACGCTCAAGACGAAGATGTGTCTGAAGATGCCGTAGCTGAAGATGAAGCTGGTGAGGTCTTTGTCCCCTCAACTCCCACCGAAAAGAAATTTTTCCAGCGCGTTCAACTGGGCTTCCAGGGAACAAACGTCAAGTACACGAACTTCGGCCAGTCGCCCGACTACAACAATTACTTCCTGAAGGGCGTTAGCCTTGGTTGGATGGGTGACTTCAAGATTGCGAAGAATTATCCTATCTACTTCGAGATTGGTGCTACGTTTACTTATCATACTGGTCTCAGCAAGGGCGACAGCATCTACAGATACCACGACGAACCGGGTGACCTTGGCGACGGCGAGTACACAAAGCGCCACTATCGCATTCAGGCTTTCTCCGTTACGATTCCCGTTAGCGTCAGCTACCAGTTCCGTGATGCCTTTAACGTAGAAGACTTTACCCTCGCGCCCTATGCAGGTGTTTACTTCCGCTTCAACGCCGTCTGCAACCGCTGGGAAACGAAGGCTACGACACATTATTTCGATGGTGCCGTGACAGCAGTTGACCCAATTGCCCGTCAGAGCAAGTCTCTGATGTCCGACGAAAGAAACGATGGTTGGTGGGAGCACAAGCCTCATAAGGGCACGCTCGTGCAGCCCGGCGTTCAGATTGGCGTGAACGCTTTCTACAAGAACTACACCTTCGGCCTTGCATACATGTACGACCTCGTTCCATTTGCCGGTCATAAGAGCTCGCCTGTGCTGACATCGAAGACGACGAAGGAGGGCGGCAACCTGCCCAGCATCGGTACGAACTGCGACGAGAAGGTTTCTACGTCACACAACTTCGCAATTACCGTCGGCTACGTCTTTTAAGTAAAAGGAAAAAGGTGAAAAGTTGAAAGGGTGAAAAAGGTGTCGCCGGGCTTATGCTCTAATCCTAAATCCCTTTCGCTGACAAGAATAATACCGCCTCGGAGAGAATGCTCTTCGGGGCGGTATCGTTTGTGCTTGTTGTAAGCTACTTATGTGAAGTCGTAAAACTACTAGTGTATAAATGTCGATTTACTAGTGTGTAAATTGCTATTTACTAGTGTATCGTTTTCCACCGACACGTTAGTAGTTTTCCAACGACACGTTAGTAGTTTTCCAACGACGTGTTCCTGGTTGGCTAACGACTCGTGTGCTGAGACCTTACTTATTCCTGCATCAGGTTTGGCACGATGAGCCGGTAGCCGCGGCCATGCACGTTGTTGATTTCGATGTCGGGGTCGGCTTTCAGTAGTTTGCGAAGCTTGGTGATATAGACATCCATGCTGCGGGCGTTGAAGTAATTGTCGTCCATCCAGATGGTCTTGAGTGCGAGGTCGCGCTCCAAGACGTCGTTGACGTGAACGCAGAGCAGAGTCAGCAGTTCGCATTCCTTTGTGGTGAGCTTGGTCTGTTCTTCGCCGAGAAGCAGAACTTGTCTTTGGGTGTCGAAGATGAACTTGCCGAGCTGGAAGCGCGTGAGGTTCTTCTGCTCCTTGCTCTTCACGCGTCTCAGGATGGCTT
>JAGCQO010000012.1 GCA_017965125.1 Paludibacteraceae bacterium | reverse complement strand
TTTGCCCATATACTCCAGCAAATCATAGTAGTTGATTCTGTCGCGCAAAATAGCTGCCGACATGCTGTAAAAACGTCGTGGCGATCCATCGGCTCGAGCCAATAGCATATCAGTGAGTAAGGTCGAAGAAGTACGGTATGATGACAAAGTTGTAAGTCGAGATGAAAAGATACAGCACGAAGTACGACAGCGCCTTGCCGAGCACCACTCTTCTCGCGCCATGGTAAAGCTTACGCTCCGGCAGAAGGTTGTGGAAGGCGTTGTTCTCGCGGTCCGTTCCGGCTCTTATGCCGACGCCCAGAACCAGTGTCTGCTGGATGATGAGCACGAGCACACAAGGGATGAGGAACGAAGCGTAGCCGCCCTTAGGGTTGAACATCGCGTGCATCTCGTATTTCGACGGCGCGGCCTGTATCTCGGCCTGCTTTCTCGACAAGCCTTTCATCATCAGGTTATGCGTCTGGATTTCGGTGCCCATGCCTAACGCCACGTAGTTGACCGACGAGTAGATGGCCCTGAAGTAAAGCATGCTCGCCATGTTGGAGAACGCCGAAACGTGGGTCTGCCTGCCGTTGTGTATGTCGTCGGAGAACGTCTCTGGAATGAGGATGATGCCATCGACATCGCTGTTCTTGTATGACTCACGAGCCTCGAGCATAGTCGGAGCCTTGACCACAACATCGACATCCGGAGTCGCGTCTATGGCGCGGATGAACATGCGGCTCAGCGAGGTGTGCGACTCATCGACCACAGCCACTGGAATGTCCCTGACGGTCTCGTTCCTGTAAATAAACGAGTACAGTATCGGATAAAGAAGGCCGGCGGCGAAGAAGATAATCATCACGCCTGTGTCCTTGAAGACAGCGAGCAACTCGTCGCAAGCGATTGTCACCGTCTCCTTCAATCTGCCGAATATTTTTTTGCGCATTCTTCCCATCTCGCTAACCTTTTGGGTAATCCATTTGTATGCAAGCGTTCCTGAGTCTTGTGAATATTATCGTAGGGACGAGCAGGAATATTATAAGCGCGGCAAAACTCAGCCACTCATAATACCACTCGCAACCGTTCAACGCCATCTTCTGATAAATGCGGAAATAGAACCTCAAAGGGAACACGCAGCTCAGTCCCTGGACGAACGCCGGCATGCCCTCGACGGGAACGTGAATCCCGAGAACGAGAACGCCAGCACGCCGTAAATCGAACATGCCGAAAGCGCATCCCTGAGCACAGGCAAAAGGCCGACCATAAGCACAGCCATGCTCTGCGCGGCTATGACAAGCAGCACTGCGTCCAGCATCATCCAGCCGATGGACGTGTTGAGCGGGAACTTCATGTAGCCGAACATTATCGTGAGATAAAGCAAAGCCATAATCAGGAACAGGAAGAAATATGGCAAAAGCTTGGCCACAAGCGCCTTGTGGACATTGTCGTCGGCCATGAAGAGCCAGTGGCGCGAAGTCCTGTTCTTCAGCTCCTCGCCTATGGCGTAGGCCGTCGTCAGCAAGATGAGTAGCTCGAGGATGCCGGGGATAATCAGGTTGGCGAGGTAAACGGAGTAGTTCATCTCCGGGTTGCCGATCGGGTGTACGTCGGCGATTATAGGCTGTATCTGACCCATGCTCGCCTCCACGCTCTGGCCTCTCGCCTGACGGGAAGTCAGGTTGACGGCGCCGGTGAGCGTAGCAAGCATTGTCGCCACGTTCTTCTGTGTTATGGAGCCGGCTGTCAGGAACACAGCGTTGTAATAGAAATCGATCTTAGGCTGACGGCCGAATGAGACGCTCTTCTCGAAGTCCTCAGGTATGACGATGTAGCCGTATATCTTGCCCTGCTGCATGCAGTCGCGTGCGTCCTCGTACCTTGTGAACCTGAAGACGTTGTTGGATGCCGTGGCGTCGATCTGCCTTATCATCTTGCGCGACACGATGGAGTTGTCCATGTCCACCACGCCAAGCTCAAGGTTCATAGGAAGTCCGCTCGGCATAAGCGTCGCGAAGAACACAAAACAGAAGACTGGCACAAGAAAAAGCAAGACAATGTACATGAAACGCGAGATTATCTTGTTGATCTCACGCAACACAATCGCCCAAAAACCATGCTCCCTGTTTATAGCCATCTCTCAAAAAAATCGTGTGTTTACTTCTTTACGAGAACCGTCATGCCCGGACGCAAATCCGGAATCTTCTCCGTTGGCTTGGCGTGTATCTCGAATGTCTTGACATCCCAGTCGCCGGAAGTCTTTGTGGCTCTCCAAGTGGCGTATGAACCGAGCGCCTTGAGGTATGTCACGACGAGCGTTATCTCCTTGTTGTCGAGCGCTGGCACTATCGCCTTTATCTTCTGTCCTTTCTTGAAGTCGGACAGCTTGTCCTCTCTTATGTTTATTGTAACCCAAAGGTTCTCCAAGTCGATGATGTTCATTATCGGAGCGCCCTGTCCGACCAGCTCTCCCTGCTTAGGGAACACCTCGGAAATCTCGCCCGAGATAGGCGCCAGAAGCTGCACCTCCGGCAGGAACGCCTCGACCTCATCGACTGCGCCCTGCGCTCTGTCCACAACAGCCAAAGCGGCTTTCTTGTCCTCGGCTCTCGCGCCATTCTTAGCCATATCGTACTGTGTCTTGGCTGCACGCTCTGTGGCCACCGCCGCGTTGTACTGAGCCTCCGTCTCGTCGAACTTCTGAGCGGACACGACCTCGCCTTCATACAGTTTCTTGACTCTGTCGTATGACTTCTTCATTATGTCGAGGTTTATCTTGGCCTTCTGCCACATCTGGTAAGCTGCCTCTATCTGCTCCTGCTGCGCTCCGTTCTGTGCCTTCTGGCTCTGAGCCTTGGCAGCGGCTTTGGCAGCCTCGGCCTGTTGCAGCTTGGCGTAGAGTTCTGGCGACGACAGCAGCACGAGCGTGTCGCCAGCCTTCACCATCTGTCCTTCCTCCACCTTGAACTCTTGTATTCTCGCAGGAATCTTGCCCGACACTCTCACCTCGTTGGCGTCAACCTCGCCTTGTATCACCTCTTCGTCCTGAGTGACAAAGAACCATCCCATAAAACAAACCAGTATAACTACGAGCAAAAGCGTCATCAGACCCACAATGAGGTTGGCGCGGCTTCTGCGTTGTCTTCTTGCAGCAAAGTCTCTCTTCGACTCCGCGTGCTTCTTCATCTCTTCAGACTGTTGTGTGTTGTTATTTTCTGTCATCTTATCTTGTTTTTATAGAGATTTATTTACCTGTGGATTTCTGCAAATATGACTCGCTCATCTTGGTCTGCACCATGGCGTCTATCGCATCAGCATGAGCCTTGAGCCACGCTGTCTGAGCCTCCATCAGCGTAGAGACAGGTATCATGCCTGCCTCGAACGAAAGGTTGGCGTACTTCAGGTTCTCGTCGGCCTTCGAGAGGTTGGCGAATGACATCGCCTCGCGTCGGTGGCTTTCGTTCACCTAGTCCGACGCCTGGGTTATGTCAAGCTCCACTTTCTCTTTCGCGTCCTCGAGCTGCAGTCTCGCTATGTCACGCATGTTGCGCGCTGCGTTCAGCATGTGGATTCTTTCTCCGAAGTGGGTTATTGGCACATGAACGCCGACACCGACCTCCCAGAATCCTCTGAACTTGTTCTCGAAGCCGTTCAGCATGTTCGGATTTGAGATTACATATCCGGCAGTCAAGCCTATCGTAGGCATGAAGCGTGCTATGTGCATTCGTCTGTTTGACTCAGCCATGTTGAGCATCGCCTCGAGCTGTCTTATCTCGTTGCGGTTGTCCACTCCCGACTGCACGTCCACAGTCACATCCTGCGCGAGCTTCTCTCCCGGCTTCATGTCCTCGTCAGCCAAATGGATGTCGGTGTTCAGCGGCAAACCGATGACCTGACACAAAGCCTTCTTCGAGAGCCTTACGCCGTCCTCCACCTGCAGCTTGGTCATTTCGGCCTCGTTCAGCTTCACCTTCACGGTCAAGCCGTCGGCCTTCGTGGCCACACCTATGGCGATGGACTTCTCGACGTCGGAATCCAGCTTGTTGAGCAGCTCCAGATAAGCCTCGGCAAGCTTCTGCTTGTTCACGAGCGAAACCACTCTCCAGTAAGCCTCATCGGTGGAATATGTCGATGACGATTTCTCGTTCTGCAAACGTATCTCTTCTATCTCCTTGGCGTACTTTGCCATGCGGTTCATCTCCACGATTCTTCCTCCGGTGAAGATAGGCTGAGTGAGCGTCACCGCGCCCACGAAGATGTTTCTCGTGTCGGTCTCGAAAGCGTCAACCACCTTCTGACCAACCGAGCCCACATTTCCGGACAACGACTGCAGCATCGGGCTCACCGAAGCGAACAGCGGATTGGTAGCCAACGCCGGATTCAGCGAAAGCAATGACTGCATGCCCTGCGAGATGGCCGTCTGCGTCGCCGCACCCATCGAGCCCAAAGCGTTTCTCTGGTCCTCGTTCAGCAACTGTATCTGCTGGTCTGTCCACAAATACGCGCCAGTGGCCGATATGTTCGGCAGGTAATAAGTGACGGCAGCCTTCTTCAGGTCGCTCGCGACATTGACTTTCTCCTGCGCCATCTGCACACTCCTGTTGTGCGACGTAGCCATCTGTCTGCACTCGTCCAGAGTGTAAACAGTCTGCGCCTGCGCTGCCACAGAAGCCAACAACGATAATGAAACAATAAGAAATCTCATAACCTTGGATTGCTTTGACATAGTGCCATTAAAAACTCGCGCGTCTTAAACTAAGAGGCGCGAGTTTCGATAAAGTTCTAATTCTCTTATTCTTACGCGAGATTAGAGAAGATTGTTCTCAACAATTTCTGCAATTTCAAAACATCAGTCTCAGTGAAACCGATGAGCGCACGCTGCATAGTTCTGATAGCTGCCTCGTGTGCTGCCTTCACCTGCTCTTCTCCCTTTGCAGTGATTGTCACAATGTTGTTTCTCTTGTCGCTCTTGTCAACAGAACGCTTGATCAGACCCTTGTTCTCAAGGATTCCGGCTATACGAGAGATGTTTGGTTTGTCTCTGTAAGTGATGTCAGCGATAGACTGCTGAGTCACGTTGTTGTTCTTTGTCAGCGACAGAAGGATAGTCCACTGGTCTGGGGTCACCTTCACGCCAGTCGCTCTGAATGAGTGCTGCAACTCTCTGTTGATAGCTCTTGTTGTACGTCCAGAAAGAACGCCGATCAACACATTGATGTCTAACTCCTTTAATAATGATTCTACTTTTACGGCCATGATTTTATATTGTTATTATAGTTACTATTCGCATTGGTACATTTGAAACCCTAATGTTTTCTACAAATGTAATGATAATAAGATTTCTTTTTCAACTAAAAAATATCAAATAGTGATTATAAATATTTCTTTTTCTTAAAAAGCGCGCTGAAAACCGCATCAGCAAAGGGTTTTTGGAATAGCTTAAACTTTACTAATGAAGATTAATTTCAATAAAACACGAAGGAACGGGTACTGCTAAGGAACCGGGTCGTAGCCCGAACCGCCCCAAGGATTACACCTCAAAATCCTCCTGACAGCCAGATAAAGCCCTTTGAACGGGCCATGCTTCTGAAGGGCTTCGAGCGCATATTGCGAACAAGTGGGCGTGAAGCGACACACCGGCGGAAACATAGGCGAGATGAAGTGCCTGTAGAACTTGATGGGCAGCACGAGCAGGAAGACGAGCCCTTTTCTTATTATGCCGAGAATGCCGTTGCTCATGGACGGAAAACCCTTTCGCTGAGTTTGTTGAGCGCCTTTTTCATCTTATGCTCCACTGTGCGGTAGTCGATGTTGCTGTCGGCGACGTATCTGAAGGCGACGCACAGGGTCTTGTCCCACGCGTCCGGGATGTGGTCGTACAGCGCTTTCTTGTTCAGCCTGTACGCCTCTCTCATGCGCCTTTTCATGAGGTTTCTGTCAACCGCGTGGCGACGGTAGCGCTTAGGAGCGGAGAACAAGAGCTTCACTGGCGCGTCCGCCCTGCCGTCCTCCATATTATATACAACTCGAAAAGGGAACTCTATGAAAGAATTCCCCTTCTCAAAGAGAGCCGAAGTACGAGTTTCTCCCTTGAGGTGTTCTGCCGGCGAGAATCTGTACCCCTTGCACTCCATAAATAATCCGTTTTACTTTTTCTTGTGATTCTCCTTTACGTAGCTGTCGAGAGCCGCTGTGATAGAAGAGAACTGAGGCGATGGCACCTCGACGTCGAGTCTCAGCCTGCCGGTGTTCTTGATGGCGGCCGCAGTCTTCTCGCCAAGGCATGCGATCGAGATGTCGCCCTGCTCGAAGTCTGGGAAGTTCTCGAGGAGTGACACAATTCCGTTAGGCGAGAAGAACACGATCATGTCGTAGTCGAAAGTCTCGTCCGGCTGGAAGTAGTTGTTCACAGTGCGATACATCACAGCCTTGTCGAATGTGAATCCCTTTTCCTCCAAAGCCTTGAATCTGCCGCTTTCCTGAGCCTTCTGCTCCTCGTTCTGCGAGTCGGCGCCCACAAGCAGGAACTTCTCGTCCTTGTGCTTCTCCATCACGCTGATGAGCGACTCGAACTTGCTGTCAGCACCGAAGAAAATCTTTCTCTTGCGGTACTGTATGTAATGCTGCAAATACAAAGAAATCTTCTCTGACGTGCAGAAGTACTTCATGTCGTCTGGCACAGTCACTCTGAGCTCCTTGCACAGGCGGAAGAAATTGTCAATACCGAGTTTTGCCGTGAATATAATGGCTGTGTGAGCCAAGATGTCAATCCTCTGTTTTCTGAAATCTTTCACATCAACAGGCTCGTTCTTGAAAAATTGTCTGAAAACAATGTTCACACCATATTTCTTCTCAATGTCGTAATATGGAGATTTTTCCGACTCTGGTTTGGGCTGAGATACCAGTATTTTCTTGATTTTCACGTGGTTTGTGTTTTGAGTATTGATTCGTATATGGTTACCAAGCCATCATTAACTTCAATGAAATCAACAAGGCCAAAATTTCAAATGTGCAAAGATACAATATTATGTAAAGCAACGAGCTCAAATTGCCCATAAAAAAGATTTGGAATATCTTGTAAATCAATAACGAAACATAAACCGCCAAAAAGACGCCTGAGACAATAAGCAGCGACTCAAACATATAGGACGGCGCGAAGACGAGCAAAACCGCTACCGGAAACAGGACGATGCCGAGCGCGTAGAGCAGGAAAAAGTAGCTTCTGATGTATAAATCGCCGCCCTTGAATATGAAGTTGAGGAAGTGGAGTCCACACGCCTTCATAGAAAGGAAGCCGACGGGCAGAAGGATGCATATCAACGGCGTCGCGCCACCAAAGCCGAGCAGGGGCTCGAAACCGTAATAACACGCCAGAACGTAGATGATGACCGACGTTGACGCCACCAGAAGGTAGAGCAGATTGATGTTGAAGAACGAAAGGCTCTTCGATGTCGAGTCAACGAAGATGGACAGACGCTCTTTCAGTATGAAGAAGCTTTTGAGAAGCTCATTGACGTACTGTCTTCGTGATATGACGATATACATGAACGAGAAAAAGGCCAGCAGCAGGAACATGACCAGCAAGGGGTTGTCCGACGGTCTGATTGGCATCGGCGTGCCTACAAATCCGCTCGCCACGGCGTTCGCCACCATGCTTGGCGCCTCGGTTATGAACGACATTTTCTCAATGAAAACAGACAGAGCGTCCTGTGCCGTGTCGAGCGACGCCGCGCTGCTCTGCTGCAAAAGGCTGTCGGGAGTTTTCTCGAGTGTAGGCACTATATAATTAGGGCTGACGAACTCCTCGCTCGCCAGCCTTTTTATGGAATCTAAAAATTGATTCTGGAATTCCACCATTGCCATATACTCCCTTGAAAGTGTTTGTTACTTCTCCGACAGTAATGTGTTGAACCTCGTCAGGAACAAATCGGCATCCGACTTCGTGAGACACAAAGGCGGCAGCAGTCTCAGGACTGTCTGTCCGGATGCTCCGGTGAATGTCTTCTGCTCGAAGATGAGTCTCTTCCTGAGCTCAGCGATTGGCTTGTCGAACTCGATGCCGATCATAAGACCTAAGCCGCGCACATCGACGATGCCGTACTGGCCCTTCATCAGGTTGAGCTTGTCCATCAGGTAGTCACCTATCTTGGCAGCGTTCTCGACGAGCTTCTCGGCCTTCATGATGTCGAGCACGGCGATTGCTCCAGCGCAAGCCAACTGGTTTCCGCCGAAGGTGGTGCCGAGCTGTCCGAACACAGCCTCGAACATAGGGCTGATGAGCAGACCGCCCATCGGTATTCCGTTGGCGATGCCCTTAGCCACAGTGATGAGGTCAGGCTTAACGTCGAAATGCTGGTGAGCGAAGAACTTACCTGTTCTTCCGTATCCTGACTGTATCTCGTCGGCGATGAGGATGGTGCCTGTCTTTGTACACTCCTCTCTCACTGCCTGGAAATATTCCGTTGTTGGGATTCTTATGCCTCCTACGCCCTGCACGCCCTCGATGATGAATGCGCAGACGTCATTGCCAGCCAGGGCCTTCTTCATGGCGTCGATGTCGTTCATAGGAACGTACTCGACTGGGAACGCCTCGTTGATAGGAGCGACGATCTTAGGGTTGTCGGTCACTCTCACTGCGCCCGTTGTACGGCCGTGGAATGCGTGGGAGATGGCAACCACCTTGCGTCTTCCGTTGTGGAAAGATGCGAGCTTGAGCGCGTTCTCGTTCGCCTCGGCTCCTGAGTTTATGAGGAAAAGCGAGTAATCCTCGTAGCCTGACATCTTGCCCAACTTGTCGGCAAGCTCAAGCTGCAGCTTGTTTATGACTGAGTTTGAATAAAAACCCATCTTGTTGAGCTGCTCAGTCACTTTCTGCACAAAATACGGATGTGTATGTCCGACAGAAATAACCGCATGACCGCCATAAAGGTCAAGATACTCTTTCCCCTGGTCGTCATATATTCGTGTGGCATTGCCTCGTACAATGTTCACATCATAAAGCGGAAAGACTTTGAATGGTTCCATAATTAAATTTACTTTTCGTTGTGTATATGTTTTTTGTTTTGGGAATTGAGTGCAAAGATACTAAATAAAAAAGAATAGAGCCCTTTTAAAAGAAAAAGAGCGAAAGACCGTAATCTTTCGCTCTCCATATATTAAGCCATTTTTTATCTGATGTTTACCTTCGCTGTCTTTGTGCCATTCTCGCACACCGCCTTCACCACGAAGCTGCCGGTCAGCGCGTCGGACTCGTACTCAGTTACGCCGCCTAACTTCTTGTGCGACACGGTTCTTCCGGCTGCGTCGATTACTGCGACCTCGATTATCTTATTGCTCTCCGAGCCGATAACCTTCACCTTAGAGCCTGCGCCGAAGATTCTGACATCCTCGCCAATTGTCTGCGCCGCGCTTGTGGTCACCTCGGCCGAAGCCTGGAACCTGATGAACAACGAGCCTTGGGCTGTGTTAGCGTCGAACGCGAACTTGTATGAGCTTTCGTCCTTGAGGTTCACTTGCTCGTTGGTCTGCTTGTTGATGAGTATCACATCGACATTCTCGTACGACTCCGCGCCTGTGAACGAAAGGTTGATTTCGCCTTCGCTTTTGCCCTCGGCCGACATCGACACTGACAGCGGCGCCTCGTATGGAAGGCTCGAGAACTGGTTTATGTCGAGCTTCTTGCCGTCCGCCTCGGAGTAAATCTCGTTTTCCACATTTGCCGACAGTATCTTCTCCGCGTCCTCGGCGTAAACGAAGCCGTTGCTTGCCTTGTCGTTGAGCCAGAACGATACGTAAGACTTCTTGCCATCGGAGTCGGCTGTCGCATAAAGCGCCGGATGCTGGGTCTTGCTGCTTTTCAGGACAGCCGTTCCATAGTTGTCGGTCGTGAAGTTCTTTTCCAAATCGAATGTCACGGAATTGGTAAATGAAGACTTTTTCTTCACAAAGAACGACTGCAGTGGGGCGATGATAGACTCAGTTGTGGCCGACGCCGACTTAATCGAGTTGCCATCGGTCATTATGCTTGTGTTTACGTTGTCGTCGGAGATGATGACAATCTTGCCTTCTATCTCGTCGCTATTGTCATTGAAGAACGAAACGATGTCGAGGTGCGTCATCACTGGGTTTGAGACGATGCTGTATTCGCCAGCGGTCGACAAGTCCACGCTGTATTTGCTTGGCATCTTGTTGTTATCGTCCTCGACAACGAATCGGTAAGCATTGTCGAACCTTTCAAGAGTCTGAGATGCCGACATAATCAGCTTTCCTGACAGCGGATTGAACTTATATAATAGTGTATAGAGATTGCCGTTCTCGTCTGTTCTTGGGAAAGTCACGTCCAGTATTTCCGAGCTGCTGCCGTTATACCTGTATGGCTTGAAGACGAAGCCCTCGCCAGCAGGCAAAGCCTCGTTCAGCGAGACGCAGCTCTGGAACCAGTAGTGCGAGTCTGATGGGTCTTCGCTCGACACTGAGTGCTTGAACCTCGAGAGATATGTTATAGGAGAGCCGTTGAAGTAGAAATCGCCTGTGTACATATTCTTGAGCGGGCTGGAAATCATGTACCATCTGTTCAGGTTGAATCTCGCCTTGACGAAAGCCTTGTTGTAGTCGAGGTTCTGCAGACCGAGCACTCCGGCTCCTGGCTCGAATATGATGGTGTCGCAAACCGCCTTGTTGTCGTAGCTGACGTCGGAGCCGTTTCTTGTTCCTGTGATGATAGGGTAGTTTGCCACTGTCACAACGGTTCCGTCGGTCAGTGTCACTTCGCTGCCGACCTTTGTCACGACAGCCACTCTCGAAATCTGCTTCGAAGGCACCAGCGATGTCCAGTTGTCGATGTTGTTCCAGTCGTTGTCTGCAAGTCCGGTCCATATCGTAGTGCTGGAGTAAGCAACCACGTCAAAGAACTTTCTCCATGTCAATGCGCTGATGTAGCTTGCCTCGCCAGCCTCAGGCACATAAAGCGCCGCGCTGAAGTCTGAGAATGTGTTGTCGGACGGACATGCTGGCGCAACAGCTGCATGAGAAACAACCTTCTCGAGAGAAGAGCATCCACCGAACGCCTCGCTGCCAAGCGACTCCAAGCCACTGCCCAACTCAACCTCCTTCAGGTTTACACAGTCCTTGAAGGCACAATTTCCTACGCTTTCAACCGACGCCGGAACAACAATGCTCTCGATGCCTGTGCAACCGCCGAACGCATAAGCGCCTATCTTTACGACAGTCTCCGGAATGACGAACTCCGTGATGTTTGTGCAGCCATAGAAGGCCCTCGGTGGTATCTCAGTCATTGTGGATGGTATGCTGATTGTTCCCGTGAGGTTAGCGCAATCTCTGAATGCCTCGCGACCAATGTTTGTCACTGACTCAGGAATGTTAACCGACTCCAATGACGAACAATCATAGAAAAGCAGGTCGCCTATAGATGTCAAAGTAGAAGGGAGTGTCACGTTTGTCAAACTTGAGCAATGTCCAAACACACCGTAACCAAGTTCAGTCACGCCCTCTGGCACAACGATGTCAGACTTCAGGCTTGTGCAGCCGTAGAACGCACGAAGCTCGATTGCCGTCAGTCCGTCCGGCAGATTCACAGTCTCCAAAGCAGTACATTCTGAGAACGCCCAGCTGCCTATTTCAGTAAGAGTGGAAGGAAGAACGAACTCTGTTATGCCTGTACAATTATAGAACGCGTGAGTGGCGATGCTGGTCACGCCTTCTGGGATTATCACTTTGCCTGTGATGCCTACACAGTCCATGAACGCCTCGTGGTCAATGCTCGTCACGGAGTTAGGAATAGTCACTGACGTGATTTTTGAACAACCGTAGAATGCCTGGTATTCTATCTCTTCCACACCGTCTGGTATGACGATGTCGCCCTCGAGGTTCGAACAACCGTAGAAAGCAAAGTCGCCTATTTTGTTGACTGTCGAAGGTATCTCGACTGACTTCAGGCTGGCGCAGTTCTTGAAAGCCGCACTGGCTATCGTAGTGACACCATACGGCAGATTCACACTCTCCAGAGCAGTACATCCTGAGAACGCCCAGCTGCCTATTTCAGTAAGTGTGGAAGGAAGAACAACCTCAGTTATGCCGGTACAATTGTAGAATGCGTGAGTGGCGATGCTGGTCACGCCTTCTGGGATTATCACTTTGCCTGTGATGCCTACACAGTCCATGAACGCCTCGT
>JAGCQO010000074.1 GCA_017965125.1 Paludibacteraceae bacterium | reverse complement strand
CTGCGAGACTCTGAGAATAGGCATAACAAGCATAACGGTGAAAGTGGAGGCGAGACGATGCGACGTGACGCAAGGAGACGAGGAGATAGTCTGCACGACGGAGGTCACTCTCGTGCAAATAGACGAGGACGGACGCCCATGCGCCATTAAAAAATAAGGAATAAACAAAAGACAAGATAATTATGTCACAGCAAGGACTAAAACAGACGCAAACGCTGCAGCAGAAAATGTCGCCGCAGCAAATACAGATGATTAAGCTCATAGAAGTCACAGGACTTGAGCTTAAGGACAAGATAGAGCAGGAGATACAGGAAAATCCGGCTCTCGAGGAAGGTGAGGACCAGGACGAACTGTCTAACGAGGAAATAGAAGAAAACGTCGAAGACAAGGAAATAATAAGAGACGACGTCGATTTCGAGGAATACATGGACGGCGACGACACCCCGGACTACAAACTGAACATAAACAACAAAAGCCGCGACGAACAGAAGGAGAGCGTGCCTTTCTCTGTGGGCTCGACCTTCCACGACTACCTCACCGACCAGCTCAACCTGCGTCCGCTGACCGAGGACGACAAGAAAATAGCCGAGTTCATAATAGGAAACATCGACGACGACGGCTATCTGAGAAGAGACGCGGAGTCGATGGCCGACGACATAGCTTTCCAGACTGGCGAGGAGATAAACGTCGAGAAAATAAACAACCTGATAAAGGTGGTTCAGGAGCTCGACCCTGCTGGCGTGGGCACAACCAATCTGCAGGACTGCCTCATGATACAGCTGAAGAGAAAGAACTCGACAGACAGTCTGGAGATAGCCAAGAAGGTGATAGGCAACTGCTTCGAACTCTTCACTAAGAAACGATACGACAACATAAAGAAGAAGCTGAACATAGACAACGACACTCTCAAGGAGGCTATAAACGAAATAGTGAAACTCAACCCTAAGCCAGGAGCAAGCTTCGGCAACTTCATCGAGAGCAATATTCAGCACATAACTCCGGACTTCATACTCGACGTGGAAAACGGCGAACCGGTCGTTACGCTCAACGACAGCGACATTCCTCCTTTGAGAGTAAGCAAGACATACAAAGAGATGTTCGAGGATTACTCCAAAAACAAGGAGCAGAACAAGGAAATGAAGGACGCAGTGATGTTCGTTAAGCAGAAAATCGACTCTGCGAAATGGTTTATAGACGCGCTTAAACAGCGTAACAACACCATGTTCCTCGTCATGTCAACGATAGTGAAGTTGCAAAAGGAATTCTTCCTCAAAGGCGACGAGAACTGCCTTCGTCCGCTCATACTCAAAGACGTGGCTGAAATAACCGGACTCGACATTTCGACCATATCGAGAGTGAGCAACAGCAAGTACATACAGACAGAGTTCGGACTCTATCCGCTGAAGTATTTCTTCTCGGAGTCAATGCAGAAAGAGAACGGCGAGGAAGTGTCTTCAAGAGCTATAAAGAGCATACTCAAGGAATGCATCGACAGCGAGGACAAGAGCAACCCTATAAAGGACGAGGCGCTGATGGAGATACTGAAGGAGAAAGGCTTCATAATAGCGCGCAGAACTGTGGCCAAGTACAGAGAACAGCTCGGAATACCTGTAGCAAGACTAAGAAAAGAGATATGAGAACCGTAGCCAAAGCATTATCATACTTGTTTCATCCGCTGCTGGCTGGAACGTACTGCGTCATGCTCATGTTCCTGACGCTCGGCACCAACAGCATAGGCAAGATGATAGAGTACAAAATCATCGTCACTCTGAGCATGTTCATCATGACATTCATAGTGCCGGCCGTTACCTTCCTCATCATGAAAAAGAAGAAGATAATAACCGACATGGAGATGAGCGACCGACGCGAACGCACATTGCCATACATCTTCACGCTGCTTTGCTACGCCATAGCCATCTACTCGATGTACTCGCTGCTTGTGCCATACTACGTTCTGTTCATGCTTGGAGCAGGCGTCTTGGCGATGGCGCTGATGTGCTTCATAAACCACTTTTGGAAGATAAGCGCACACAGCTGCGGAATGGGCGCACTGACCGGATTTTTGTTCGTGCAGCAATTCTCATACGCCGCCGACTATTCTCTCCTTATCTGCATCATAATTCTGCTTTCAGGAGCTGTGGCATCAGCCAGAATATACCTCAACGCACACACACTTCTTCAGACTGTGGCCGGATTTTTAACCGGATTTTCATTCATATTCATAGCAGGAATAATCGGCTTTTTATTATTCCTCAACTATTAAAAGGAAGATGGACAACGACGACATAAGATTCATGAGAATGGCTCTCGAAGAAGCAAAGAAAGCCATGGAAATGGACGAAGTGCCAATAGGAGCCGTAGTCGTAAGCAACGGACGAATAATAGCCCGTGCGCATAACTACACAGAGCACCTGACCGACATAACAGCCCACGCCGAAATGCAAGCCATCACGTCGGCATCAAGCACCTTGGGCGGAAAATACCTCACCGACTGTACCATATATGTTACGGTGGAACCATGCGTCATGTGTGCCGGGGCATTAGGCTGGGCACAGATAGGCAGGGTAGTGTACGGCGCCGACGACGACAAGCGAGGCTACAGAAAATTCGCACCGAACGCACTACACGTGAAAACAAAAGTCGAGAGCGGCGTACTGAAAGAAGAATGCGCCGAACTCATGAGCAGCTTCTTTAAACAAAAAAGATAACCCATAAATCCTTATAACTATGCCATACATCAGAATCAAAGCCTATCCTAAAGACGACGCCACAAAACAAAAGGTTGTTGACGCCATAAACAAAGCATTTGTCGATAACTGGGGATGCAAGCCAGAGGCGATTTCCATTTCTATAGAGGAAATCAAGCCTGAAGACTGGGTGGAAACCGTCGTAAATAAAGAAATAGAGCCTAACAAAGACAAAATGATGATCTTAAACGGAGAGAAGAAATACTAAACACATCTCCATATTAGAAATACAAAAGCCGCTGATTGATGTCAGCGGCTTTATTTATGCTTGTTTTGTTTGGTTTAAGACATTTGAAGCATTGTAACAATACTTTTTTCAGCCTTTGCTCTTACATCCTCTGAAATCAAAATTTCAGGCTGCTCGTACTTCAAGGCGTTGTAAACCTTTTCGAGAGTCGTGAGGCGCATGTAAGCACACTCGTTGCAAGCGCATGTGCTGTCGTCAGGCGGAACAGGTATGAACTCCTTGTCTGGGTTCTGCTTCCTCATCTCGTGTATAACTCCGCTTTCTGTAGCGATTATGAACTTCTTTTTGTCGGAGTTATTAACGTAATTGATAATTCCCTTCGTGCTGCCAACATAGTCAGCCACCACGAGAACGTGCTTCTTGCACTCCGGATGAGCCAGCACAGGAGCGTCAGGATATTGCTTTTTAAGGTCCAGAATCTTCTCAAGAGAGAATTTCTCGTGAACCTCGCATGCACCGTCCCAGAGCAACATATTTCTGCCTGATGTGCTGTTTATGTAGTTACCGAGGTTTCTGTCCGGTCCGAAAATTATCTTCTGGTCCTTTGGCAGCTGGTCGATTATCTTCTGAGCGTTTGACGAAGTGACGCAAATGTCAGTGAGAGCCTTCACCTTGGCAGTTGTGTTTACGTAAGAAACGACCTTGTGGCCAGGGTGCTCGTCGATGAACTTCTTAAACTCCTCAGGCTGGCAACTGTCGGCAAGCGAACAACCAGCGTTCAAGTCAGGCACAAGCACCTTCTTTTCCGGACAAAGTATCTTGGCCGTCTCGCCCATAAAATGCACACCGCAGACAAGTATTATGTCAGCAGTCGTCTTTTGTGCGAGCTGCGCCAACGCAAGACTGTCTCCTATGTAATCGGAAATGTCCTGTATCTCCGCAGGCTGATAGAAATGCCCCATGATTACGGCATTCTTCTCCTTGCAAAGTTTCTTTATCTCCTTTACAATGTCTATGTCTGCAGGAACAGGCTTGTCAACAAACCCCTTTGAAATGTCCACGTTTTCCACCGGCTTTTTATTTTTTATTTTATAGAGTAAATATTTATTTCTAAGCAACAATAAGAACAATAGCTGTCGATAATGTTGAAAACTTTATAGAAAATAAATTTTGATTTTATATTTATGACTTCCGAGCTATACTTTTCTCTAAGCACTTTGCAAATATAAATACTTGAAAGTGTACTTCTTTATGCGTTTCATTTCTTTTTACTCAAAAGTGTTAATACATAATCATTGGTTGGTTAATATAATCATATTCTTAATGGCTTTTTTGTTGATATCTTCGGAATATGATGTGATAAAATTCAACCTCGTCTGTTGATAAATTTTTATGAACATTTAATATTGACACCTATCAACAGTTATCGACAATTTATTGACATAGTTTTCCATATCAGAAGTATTTCACTTCTTTTCCTTCTATGGCTGTGAGTATGTCATTGGCCAATGACGATGCTCCGATGCGGAAATATTCACTATTAAGCCACTTATTACCAAGTATTTGCTCTACTATTGTGTAATACAAAACAGCGTCCTTTGCTGTCGATATTCCTCCTGCGGCTTTGAATCCTCTCATCTCGCCTCTCTTCTCGTAGAAATCCTTTATGGCTTGCGGTTTAGTAAGTGCGTCATAAAACGCCAATTCATCAGCATTCAGACCAAGCTCCTCTCCTTCTTTCTGCGCTGCCTGGATCTGTTTTGCAAGATTAAGGAGTTCCTCAATCACCTGCTCATT
>JAGCQO010000011.1 GCA_017965125.1 Paludibacteraceae bacterium | reverse complement strand
GTGCTGCTTAATGCTGTAGATTGCATGCTTATGACGTCGAAATCCGAAGGCTCGCCGCAAATAGTGAAGGAAGCCATAGCCACAGGATGTCCGATAGTGTCGGTTGATGTGGGCGACGTGAAGGAGCGAATAAGCGGACTGGAGAATTGTTGCATCGCAGAGAGAGAGCCGCGACTTATAGCAGAGGCAGTGAGGGGTGTGATAAGCAAAGGAGAAAGAGTAGTTGACGGCGAGGAAAGAATTAAAGCGGAAGGGCTTGACAACGAGAGTGTTGCGGGCGAAATAATGAACATATACAAGACGGTAATTGGAAAATAAGGAATTATGAGCGGCAGAAAGCGAATTACACTTGTGGCTGGAGCGAGACCAAACTTCATGAAGATAGCTCCGATAGTTCATGCTATAATAAAAGACGGAAGCATGGACTACAGGCTTGTGCACACAGGGCAGCATTACGACAAGGTGATGAGCGACACTTTTTTTGAGGAACTGAACATACCGAAACCCGATGTGAACCTCGGATGCGGAGGCGGAAGTCAGGCTGAGCAAACTGCGAAGATAATGGAGGCCTTCGAGCAGGACCTGATGGAGAACAAGACGGACTTGGTGGTTGTCGTTGGCGACGTCACATCGACGATGGCATGCACCATAGCAGCAAAGAAGATACATGTGGATGTGGCTCATGTGGAGGCCGGCATAAGGAGTTATGACATGACGATGCCCGAGGAGGTGAATCGAATGGTGACGGACAGCCTCGCCGATTATTTTTTCACGACGACCGAGGATGCAAAACTCCTTTTGGAAAACAGAAATGTGAATCCGTCAGTAGTGTATTTTGTTGGCAATGTGATGATTGACACACTGATGGCGAATTACGACAGGCTGAGAAAGCCAGACTTCTACGACAGAATGAACCTGAAGCAGGGTGAATACCTGGTGTTGACGATGCATCGTCCTAACAATGTGGACAATATCGCTCATTTTGACCTTATGCTGAGGGAAATATGCGAGAACGCAAACGGACTGCCTATCGTTTTCCCGATACACCCTCGAACAGCGAAGATGATGACCGCAAACGGACTGTCGTTCTCGAACCTTCATCTTGTTGAGCCGCTGGGATATTTGGAGTTCAATTACTTGGTGAGGAACAGCAAGGCCGTCGTCACTGACAGCGGAGGAGTGACCGAGGAAACGACCGTCATGGGAATACCTTGCATGACCCTGAGAGACAACACAGAAAGGCCTGAGACCTGCAGTGTCGGCACCAACGAACTGATAGGCACAGACCCTCAAAACATAGCTCCAGCGATGAAGCGACTGATGAGCGGCGAGTGGAAAAAGGGCGGCATTCCTGAAAAATGGGACGGACATGCAGCCGAGAGGATTGTTGATATAATTAAAAATCTGGTTGAATAATTTTATGGGTGAAATAACCGTAAATACGATAAAGGAAGACATTGACAAGAGTCAATGGAAGGCGTTGGAGAACTCAAGTACGGCGAGTTTTTTCCAGACCGAGGAGTGTTATGATTTCTATGAGTCGTTGCCAAGAATCTTCAATCCTTTTGTCGTTAGCGTGGATGAGGACGGAGTGTTGAAGGGTGTTGTCGTAGGGTATGTGACAAAAGAATGTTTGTTTTTAAAAAACAAACTGACAAGGAGAGCCATAATTATAGGCGGACCGATGATAGCCGATGACATAAGCGACCAGGCTCTTTGCGCATTGCTGAACAAGACGAAAAAGCTGCTGAGGCACAAGGCTATATACATAGAAACGAGAAATTTCAGTGATTATAGCATTCACAAGGCGGTGTTTGAAAACTGTGGCTTTAAGTATCAGGAGCATTTGAATTTCAAGATCGATACTTCGAGCGAGGATGTGGTCAACGCGAATATGGGGAAAAGCCGAAAACGTGATGCGAAAGCGGCTTTGAGGAAGGGCGCGGTCATAGTTTCCGACCCGGATTATGAGGATTTGAAGGCCTACTATGCCATATTGAAGAACCTTTATAAGACTCGCGTGAAGACGCCTTTGTTTCCATTTCCTTTCTTCAGACGGCTTTATGAGAGCGATTTCTGCAAGTTCATAATGTTGAAATACGAAGGCAAGGTGATAGGTGGAACAGTCTGCGTTGATTTTAATAACAAGGTGATGTATGAATGGTTTGCCTGTGGCGAAGACCGTGAGTGCAAATCTCTATATCCTTCGAATCTTGCCACGTATGCCGGCATAATGTATGCGGCTGAGCATGGATATGATTGTTTTGACATGATGGGCGCAGGAAAACCGGATGAAGGTTATGGAGTGAGAGAATTTAAAGCTAAATTTGGAGGAAAATTGGTTGAGCACGGCAGATTCTTGTGTGTGAACAAGAAAATTCTGTATTTCATAGGAAAGTGTGCCGTGTCATTCTTAAAATCAAGATAACGCAAGATGAATTTAAGAAACACCTATTGTCATCTGGTGTTTTACGTTTGGCTCGAGTTATAAGAAAAATTGAAAGAAATGAACATACTGATTGACATTTGTCATCCGGCGCATGTGCATTTGCTCAAGAATGTTTACAAACAGCTGGTGGAGCATGGTAACAATGTCACTGTCACGGTGAAGGAACTTCCTGCGGCGATAAAGCTTCTGCAGATATACGGCATCCCGTACGTGTATATTGGTCATAAGAGCGACTCGATAGGCAAGAAGGGAGTGATGCAGCTTATGTATGACTTCAAGTTGTGGAAGTTAGCCATGAAAAAGCATATCGACGTGGGTGTCGGCACTTCTGTGACTATCGCCCATGTGAGCAAGATCTCGAAAATGAAGAGCATAATAATCGATGACGACGACGACGAGGTTGAGCCTTTGTTTGTGAAGTATGCTCATACGTTTGCCGACTCGATAATGACTCCAGTTGGCACAAGCCGCAAATCTCCCAAGACGGTGTTCTACTCGTCTTATCACGCTTTGGCGCATCTTCATCCGAATTATTTCAAGCCGGACCCGTCTGTGCTCAAAGAGGCTGGGGTGTCTGAAGGCGAGAAGTTCTTTGTCATGAGATTTAATGCCTTCAAGGCGCATCACGACGTGGGTGTTGTGGGGCTTACAATCGAGAATAAGCGCAAACTTGTGGATATGCTCAGCAAGCAAGGCAAAGTTTTCATAACGACCGAGAAGAACATAGACGAGGAATTCAAACAGTATCAGATAAAGCTGTCGCCAGAAAAGGTTCATTCGCTGATGTACTATGCGACAATGTTCGTCGGCGACAGCCAGTCGATGACGTCGGAGGCGGCTATTCTCGGTACACCGGCCATAAGATGCAATACGTTTGTCGGCAAACTCCACACACTGAATGAGATAGAAAACGACTATGGCCTGACATACGGATTCTTGCCGACCGACTCAGACAAGATGTTCAAGAAAATAGAGGAGTTGCTTTCTATGCCTAATCTAAAAGAAGTGTGGGAGGCCAAACGCCAAAAGCTCCTTGCCGACAAGATTGACTATGCAGCGTTCCTGACATGGTTCATCGAGAATTACCCTGAGAGCAGGGAGATAATGAAGATAAACCCTGATTATCAGTACAGATTCAGATAAGAAAGCAAGGCGATGTTCAATTTACTTACCATAATAGGCGCACGTCCGCAGATTATAAAGTCGATAGCCATCTCCCGCGCGATAAAAGAGCGGTTCGGCAATACGTTCAAGGAGTACATTCTGCACACGGGGCAGCACTACGACGAGAAAATGTCCGCGGTCTTTTTCGAGGAGCTTGGCATTTCTCAGCCGGACTATAACTTGAACGTCGGCGGCGGTTCGCATGCCTACCAGACGGGCGAGATGATGAAGGGCATCGAGAAAGTGCTGGCTGAAAGGCAGTTTGACGCAATGATTGTCTATGGCGACACGAATTCCACTATAGCCGGAGCGCTCGTCGCAGCGAAGGCCAATGTGCCTGTGGTGCATGTCGAGGCCGGACTCAGAAGCTTCGACAGGCGTATGCCGGAGGAACTGAACAGAATCGCGACCGACCAAATATCCTCGCTGCTTTTCTCGCCTACGGAAACTGGCTTGGAAAACCTCGTGAAGGAGGGATTCCGAGAGGGCGTGAGGCAGCCTGACTTCAAGAACGGAAAGGACAGGCGCGCGTTTCATTGCGGCGACATAATGTATGACAACAGCCTGTATTTCTCAGACAAGGCGGAGTCTGACAAAAAAACGTGGTTCGAGAGCCTCGGACTGCAGCCGGACTATGTTCTGGCGACGGTTCACAGAGCCGAGAACACGGACAACGCCGATGTGCTCCGTGACATAATGGAGGCGATAGTCAGCCTGTCGGAGGACATGCAAGTGGTGATGCCGCTGCACCCAAGAACTTCCAATGCGATAAAAAATCTGCTGAGCGAGGATCTGAGGCGGAAAATCTATAACAGCCCGGGTCTGAAAGTCACAGAGCCACTGTCGTTCCTGCAGATAACGATGCTTGAGAAACATTCGAAAATGATAGTGACCGACAGCGGAGGTGTGCAGAAAGAGGCGTACTATTTCCACAAGCCAAGCATCGTGCTGAGGGAGGACACCGAATGGATTGAGAATGTGAGACTCGGCGCGTCGGCGTTGGTCGGGCATGACATGACGAGGATAAAAGCGGCATTCAAGCATTTCAAGCAGCATACGCCGGACTTTCCTTATATATATGGCGACGGTCATGCGGCCGAGTTCATCTTGGAAAAAATGAAAGACTGGTTGGAAAACTGATAGGAAAAAGAGTGGTGGCTTGAACATCGCTCTTTTTGTTTTTAACAACATATTTTCGCCTGTCTATTAAAATGATTAAATTCTTATATTAGCGTATTAAATTTCGCTGATGGATTTTGCATGGCTGATTTTACGCTGAAAGCATATAACTTGTTATTAGACAAAATTTTAGAAAAAGGTTATGAGGTCATGACCTTTAGACGTTATTTGTCGATTAAGGACGGTGATATGCCAGAAAAGTTCATTGTCATGCGCCACGATGTGGACAAAAAGCCGGGAAACTCGCTGAAGACAGCTGAGATTGAACATTCGAAAGGCGTAAAAGCAACATATTTCTTCAGAATGAGGCCATGCAGCTACGATGAGGACATCGTGAGGAAAATGCAGAGCCTCGGCCACGAGATAGGCTACCATTACGAAGACCTTGTCCTTGCCAACGGCGACAAAGCCAAGGCGATAGGGCATTTTGCGGAGTCGTTGCAGACGATGAGGGCCATTGCCGATGTGAAGACCATCTGCATGCACGGCTCGCCGTTGTCGGGCATCGACAGCAAGGACCTTTGGAGCGACTATGACTATAAGGATTACGGCATTGTCGGGGACACTTTTTTTGACGCCGACTACAAAACATTGTTCTACATAACCGACACAGGCCGTATGTGGAACGGTCACGAGGTCTCAAGGCGCGACAATGTTCCAGAGCAGATGGAGTGGGTCGGCAAGGGCTATGCCTATCACTCCACGGCGGACATAATCGAGGCGCTGGACAACGGCTCGTTTCCGCACAGGGCAATGATAACCACCCATCCGCAAAGATGGACAGACAACGGTTTCGCGTGGCTGAAGGAGCTCGTCTTGCAGAACGCGAAGAATGTTGTGAAACGTGCAATGAATAAAAGAAGATGAATAAATTTCGTTTCAACAAGGCGAAAATCGTCGCAGATATTATCTTTTGGCTGATTACCGCTTTCGTGGTATGGTCATATCGCGTCATGACGGACAAAATCTACGTCAACGAATACGTCATCATGCTGATTTGCATGATGTTCGTGTGGCTGCTGCTGTCGCTCGTCACCGGGCGATACAAAAAGGAGTACGGCCGTTATTCGTTCGTGAAGCGTGTCTGTCGGTTGATGGTTACGACGCTGGTTTTCGCCTTGCTTTCGGCGTTTTTTGTCATCAAGTACACGCACAACAACTGCACCCACACGATGGCCGGAGACGTGTTCTTCTGGGCGATTGTCATAGTTGGCATTTTGTGTTTTATCTACGAATTTGTCAGTTCGGCCTACAGGTACGCCCAAGACATCGACAATGAGCCGCAGAGCTACTCGCCAAGCCGTGAGCCGCAGACCCTTTGCGTCGAGAAGGAGACGCTTTCCGAGTCGGAGTACAACGGACTTCTGCATGGCATAAAGGAAAACATCGGCGAGGACGGACTGAACTTCCTGAAGCAGAATGTTGACCTGACCGTCAACACGACCAAGTGCCTGTCAACGAGCAGCTTGTTTAACTTCCAGTCGCTCCGAGTGAACCGTTATGACACGATTGTCAATCTCATGCCGCTGAACACCATAAGGGGCATCAACAAGCTATTTTGCACGGCGAACTCGAAGTTGCCGGACAACGGCCGTTTCTTCTGCTGCTTCACACCGCAGGAAATCATAAAAAAAGAGATATTCTCAAGATACCCGAGAGTGATAAACCGCTTGGTTTACGCCGCTTATTTCTTATACAGACGTGTGTTTCCGAGAATGTTCTTCTCGCGCCGTTTGTACTTCGACTTCACCAAAGGCAAGAAGAGAGTCTTCTCGAAGACCGAGATACTTGGCCGCCTTTACTACTGCGGATTTGCGGTCGATGAGGTGTTTGAGTTCGGCAGGATGGTCGGCGTGCTTTCACACAGAGTCAAACAGCCGGAACCACAGTCGCCACGCAAGATTTACGGCGTGATGATAAGGCTTCCGAGAATAGGCAAGGACTACAACATCGTCTATGTTTATAAAATGAGGACGATGCACCCTTACGCCGAGTACATCCAGCAGTACGTTTACGAGAAGAAGGGCCTTCAGGAGGGCGGCAAGTTCGCCGACGATGAGCGCATCACGACCATCGGCAAGTTCCTGAGGAAGTATTGGCTCGACGAGCTGCCGATGCTCTTCAACGTCATCAGGGGCGATATGAAGCTGATAGGTGTGCGTCCGCTGAGCCGTCAGTATTTCTCCATTTACCCCGAGGAAGTGCAGCTCCTGCGCACACGTTTTCTGCCGGGCATGTTCCCGCCGTTTTATGTGGATATGCCGAAGACCAAGGACGAGATTTTCGCAAGCGAGAAACGCTACTTGGAGCAGTACGCCGCACACCCGGTGAAGACCGATTTCAAGTATTTCTTCCTGATTCTTAGGAATATATTTTTCAGAAAAGCGAGGAGCCATTGATATGAGTTCTTGCTATAAAAGAGCAGGAGTTTGGCGATAAACATTGGGAAGCACAGATTGCTTTATTATCTTTGCATTCCGAAAATGATGCGAAGCGCCGTGTGGCGTCTGGAACTTTCAGAAAGCAGTACGGCGGCATCGTCAATGAATACGGCCGATTGACCGGTATTCACACTAAAGAGTGTGTTTTATAGCGACTTACGCATAAAATAATAATAAAATGAAGAAGCCTCAAATAGAGGCTGTGACAGCAATATAAGGAATTGCTTATGACTGATGTTAAAAAGATTTTTCTTCTTTTAATGTCTTTGCCGTTATGTCTGTTCGCTCAAGACATACCTCAAAGCATGAGTTACACACGGATCTATGACTTCATGGACGAACTCGCCAACCAAGGCGTGATAGAAGTCAATTCCGCAATCCGTCCGTACAGCAGAGAATTTATAGCCAAGAAGCTGACCGAAGCCAAGGAAAAGGACAGCCTTCTGAACAAACGCATGAGGGGAGACCTTGACTTCTTCCTTCAGGATTACGCCATCGAGAGGGACACTCTGCCTAACAACACGCATATCCACAAGTCGTCGAAGGACGGCAAGACATGGGATGTGTCGCTGTGGCAGCCTGCGTTCCAGTTTAACAACGGCGTCTTCAAGTTCCGCGTGACACCGCTCCTGGGCGGCAACATGAAGGTCAACAAGAATGGCCCTGTGATGCAAAGATGGTGGGGCGCCGACATTCAGGCGACTCTCTGGAACCATATCTCGGTCTTCGCAAACCTCAGAGACCAAGCCTATTACGGCAAATTCTTAGGAAGCGGATTGCAGAACGCAGACGCGCGCCTTTCCAAAGGTCCGTACCTGAATCTTCTGCCGGGCGTCGAGTACAAGGAGGCTGAGTACGGCGGCGACTATTCCGACATGAGAGGTGGTATCAAGTTCTACTGCAAGTACGGAAGCATAGGCGTGGTGAAGGACAATGTGACTTGGGGCGAAAGCCAGCACAGCAGCAACATACTCTCAGGCAGAGGACCTTCGTTCCCGATGCTGACACTCTCATTCAAGCCTGTCAGATGGCTCGAGTTGAACTACATACACGGATGGCTCGTGAGCAACACTTATGACAAGTCAAGATACTACTTGGAGGAGTCAAGCGCTGGAGTGGTTGACACGATGTATCGTCCTCACAACAAGTTTATCGCGGCCAACATGTTGACTGTGACTCCGATTAAGAAACTGAATATATCTATCGGTAACTCAATTATTTACGGTGAGTCGTCGCCAATGCTCGCGTACTTCATACCGTTTGCATATTACAAGGCTCTGGACCATCTTCAGACAAAAGGACTGAACGCCCAGAACCAGAATTCGCAGATATTTGCCACAATATCAACACGAAACATCAAGAATCTGCATCTGTATGCGTCATTGTATATCGATGAATTCAAGTTCGACAGATTGAAATCGTCAAACAAGGAGGCGAACCCGATCTCATATCAGGTCGGCGCGTCGTACTCCGAGCCGCACACAAACCTCTATGCGAATGTGGAGTTCACCAGAAGCAACATCATTTGCTACAAGCATTCTATAGACGCGCTTACGTATGCGTCGAACAGCTATTGCCTCGGACATTATCTTGGCGACAACTCGCAGGAGATTTATGTCAAGCTCGGCTACAGGCCAATCCGTAAGCTGGACCTCTCGCTCTCGTACACAAACGCAAGACATTATAACGACTACAATTATCAAAGAAAGACTGTTGGAACTGTCATAAGCCAGAAGGCCTTCGATGAGCTGGTTTGGCAGAACAATACGATAGCTGCAAAGGCATTGTATGAACTCACAAACAACTGCTATGTCTATGTGGGCGCCGAGTTTAACAACGCGAAGGGATATGACAGGTCGTCGAAGGCGGCTTTGAACACCTACGAGAACAACCTGACGGCGCAGCAGTATCTTGATAATTACACGCCAAAGTTTTATCAAGGCAAGAATTTGACATTTGAATTTGGATTTAATTTCGGTTTTTAAAGAATTTGGGATATGAGGAAAATAGAAATGGTTGATCTTAGAAGCCAGTACTTGCGTTTAAAGCCGCAGATGGATGTGGCGATGCAGTCTGTGATTGACTCTACGGCTTTTGTGAAAGGTCCGAAGGTGGCTGAGTTTCAGCAGCATCTTGAGGAATATCTCGGTGTGAGGAATGTGATAGCCGTGGCCAACGGCACCGAGGCGATACAGATAGCCTTGATGGCGCTCGGGTTGAGGCCGGGCGACGAGGTCATAACTCCGACTTTCACGTTCATCGCTACGGCTGAGGTCGTGGCTTTGCTCGGACTGAAGCCGGTCGTGGTCGATGTGGACAAGGACACATTCTGCATGTCTATAGACGCGGTGAAGAAGGCCATAACTCCGAAGACAAAGGCCATCGTGCCTGTCAACCTCTTTGGCCAGAACGCTAATCTCGAGGCGCTGCTTGACCTTGCCGACGAGCACGGGCTGTATGTCGTCGAGGACGCGTGCCAGTCTATGGGCTCGGAATATATCTTCAAGGACGGTCGTCGTGCGAAGTCGGGCACTGTAGGCAAGGTCGGCTGCACATCTTTCTTCCCGTCTAAGAATCTCGGATGTTACGGCGACGGTGGCGCTTTGTTCACCGACGATGACGAGCTTGCGGCAAAGATTCGTTCGATAGCAAACCACGGAATGACAGTGAGATACCACCACGACATGGTCGGCGTGAACAGCCGATTGGACGCCATCCAG
>JAGCQO010000073.1 GCA_017965125.1 Paludibacteraceae bacterium | reverse complement strand
TGTCCTTTCTGATTTGTGTTATTAACTCGTGTCGCAGGTACGCTTCTGCGGTTGTGGCTACGACACCATTGCTTTTCTCGTAGTTCTTGCGCTGTTCATCAAGCAGACATTTGATTTCCTTGATGCTTTTCGTGTACATCAGGTAGTGCTTGTTGTAGTAACTGAACCTGACGAGCGCGCAAGTGTCGTCTATGTTGTGGACGTATATCTTCCGGTGCCGGTCTGCATATCTGTTTATTACCATACAAGCCTCCTCAGTACCATTATGCACTCTCTGATTTTGCTAAGGTCGCTTAATGACAGGGAGCGCAGTTCCTTGTTCTCCTGCTCACTGATGAACTTGACCAACGCAGTGAGCATCTTTCTTGTTTCTGTGTATTTCATATCTCTATTCGTCTAATGCGTAAATAAAAGCCAAGTAGATTAGACATGCTATCATAACCACTATCGGCAGGTCAACAAGCAGAGCATCGACGATGAACGGTCTGTAATGACAGACGCTTGTCGTTACCGCTACTGTCGTGAGTGATATAACTACCGCAATCCATAGCCATTTGGCTGTGTTCTTTACTTCCTTGTCCATTGTTTTAAGTGTTTGATTTGTCAAAAAGGTCTATCGCGAATCTCCCGATTTGGAATACCGCGGCAATAACCAGCGGCATATCAAAGACGAGAGGGTTGTTTATTTTGAACGTGAGGCTCTGAAATATCAGGAGCGAGAAGAATATCGCCACGAACACTAAAGACGCTCCCATGAGCAAATTCTTGAGCCATTTGCTTGTTTCCTGTTTCATTGTTTCCTTTGTGATTTAATGTTGTTTAATACGATTACCTTGCATACAGCCTTCACTCTGTCGAGGCACCTTTCTCCGTACCTGTCTTTGAGCTCTTGTCCGCTGAGGTTTGTTGTCACTATAACAAAGCCTCCTTCTTTCTCGGCGTTGTCCACAACCTCAGAGAATACTTCAATCTCGTTGCCGTATTCCTTATGCCTTGGTCCTGCTCCGATGTCGTCTATGCAGAGGAAGAGTTTGCTTCTTACCTCGTCAGCCTTGGAGTTTATTATCCTCGCGTCGTACACAGCGAGCCTTTTGTTGAAGGCTGCTTGGTATATGGCAGGCAATACCTTTGTTGTGAATAGTGTCTTGCCGTTGCCGCATCCGCCCATGAGGAACAGTCCTTTGCTTTTGTTGTCGATAAGCCAATCGGCTATCGCGTTGTAGTCGTCGTGCCATTGGAACGCCGGCTCGAACCTCGTGCATAAGTCAGTCAGGAAAGACCTCATCTCCTCTTGCGTCGATTCGAGTTTGAAGTGGCACCATTCTCTCTTGGTGTTGTCCTGTACGCTTTCGATAACTGTGTCTTTGATTAGGTTTAATTTCATAGAAGTAAAAGTTATTGTTCGTCAATCCATCCGTTGAGCCAGTCTTTTTCAGTTGTCTTGACAGACACCTTCGACTGTGTTGTCGCGAGCGATGCTTGCGCGCTGCGTGTCACATTGTCAATCCACTCAGCCTTGATACCTTGCCAGCTTCGTTCTACCGCTATGCTGACAACCTCTGTGGGTGTCATTCCGCGCGCGGCACATATCTTTTCAATCTCAGATTTTAGTCTTGTAAAGGCT
The DNA here is from genome assembly GCA_017965125.1 of Paludibacteraceae bacterium. Classification (GTDB taxonomy): domain Bacteria; phylum Bacteroidota; class Bacteroidia; order Bacteroidales; family Paludibacteraceae; genus UBA4363. The sequence goes on along the minus strand of JAGCQO010000073.1, from coordinate 1,867 downwards.
GTCTGTGTATTGCTCGCTCTCTTGTTCTTGCGAACTTGCAGCCAATCGGATGCTACTTGAGGGTCGATGCCCATGTCTATCAGACCTGACTTGAAGTCGAATCCTTTCTTTTCTTTTAATACTACGTTAGTAGTATTTTCTTTTTTAATATCTTCTATATTATCTATATCTATATTATGGTGGGTAATTTTCACCCCACCCCCCGGGTAATTTTCACCCGACCCCCGGGTATTTTTTACCCCGGTAGGGTAGATTACCCTGTAGTCGGCAAGACTTACTCCGTTTACCACCTTATCAATCTTCTCTATAAGACCTTTATCGCACAGGCTTTTCAGTATCTTTCTCGCGTTACTGTTATCCTTTGTGCCAATCCACTCTGCAACATCGGAGCTTGAACCTGAGAACACAGAGTTACCGTCTTGAGAAAAGCCGTAGATTAGAGCGTAAGCAAGGAGTTCTTTTCCGGTAAGTTTGAGGTCTTTAATCATCCACCCCAAGATTGTTATGTAATTACTTTTGTTCATGCTGCATTGAGTTTGTAACTTGCGATGAAGCAGTCGTTGCCGAACCTGTCCTTCGCGATGATTGTCTCTGAGATAATGTCTGCGTCGTAGGTGTGCCGCAGGTTATAGATGATAGCCGACAGCCTCGTTGTGCCGAACTTCTCGTACGCATCTAACTGCGTGAGTGAATTTCCTTGTTTGAGGTAGTTGTAAATCAACTCGGTTTTGTTTATCTTTGTCATAGTTTTTAAGTGGATTTAGAACGTGGAGACTAAGGCTTGAAGCAAGTCCCCACGTTCTTGTTTTTTAATCGCTCAGACCGAAGATTTTGCGGTCTGTTATAAACTCTCTGTTTCTTTCAATCCATCCGATGAACGAGCGGAGTATGTTTCGTATCTCCGATTCGCTCTGTGAATAGTTGAATGAGTACTCCTCTTTGAATACTTCGCCTACGCAGAAGCATACTTTCTTCGAGTCGTATAGTTTATACACGTTGAACTCGAATGACTGTATGTCCTTGCAGTCTCCGCTCTTTGTGAGGCAGTACGGATATACGTGCCGTTGCCAATGCTTTGCGTATTTGCCGAACTCGTAGCGAGTCGTTGTCTTGATGTCGCACACTCTGTCCGGCATCACCTCGTCGGCATAGCCGTAGAGAGTGACAACTGCATCGTCCACGTTGATGTCGGCTTGCACTCTGACCTGAGATATGGCTCCGCTGAAATACTCTCTCGCTTGCAGAATCAGTCCTGTCTCGAACATGTATTCCTTGCCGTTCATTGTTCCTTGGCAGAAGAGCACGTTGGATGCGACATCTGTGATGTCGTCTCTCGAAGGTGTGGCTCTGCCTGCGATAGCCATATCGACAATCTCGTTGAAGACTGTTCCTCTGTCGGCAGCCTCGGAAGGCTCACCCTTGACTCTGTTGATTGAGTCAAGGAGTGCCTGCCGATTATCTGCGAATATCTCGTCTGGAGTCTTGCGGTAGCCACCCTCTGGCGTGATGTTCCACGACTCTTCTGCGATAAGGTCGGAGTCTATCATGCGCTGGTAAGCATCGAGCAGCGACGGATAGATAAGATACTTACGCATATTTCTTTTTCTTTTCGTCGTACTTTAGACCGAGCTCGGCAGCCTTCGCTTGTATGAGCTTTCCGATTTTCAGTCTTGAATTGAAAATATGCTCCTGCTTTGAGAACTTGCCGAGCACTTTGTTGATTCCCTCTGCACCATCGGCAGCGGCTATGTCGGAGACGTACTCGTCGATGAGCTTGTCATACTCGCCTCGTTTCTCCACTCCCGACGCTTGCAGTTTCATGTACGCCGCGATGAGTTCTGACACATAGGTGTTTGTTCCTACAGCC
>JAGCQO010000010.1 GCA_017965125.1 Paludibacteraceae bacterium | reverse complement strand
CCTTGGTAAACGTCTGCTGTCCAGAGGTGGAATGGCACAAGTGAAATCTTGAACGCAAGGCCGGAAAGGAAGAATACCAAAGCGAGAATCTGCAGTGGGGTAGCGCTCAGCTGTTTTGACATGCTGTCGAAGTAGAGACCCTCTGCGCCGACTGCGCCGTAGAACAATGAGATACCGAACAGCATCATGCCTGACGAGAATGCCGCGATGAGCACGAACTTAGCGCCAGCCTCGATTGATGTCTCCTCGTATTTGTTGTATGCGATGAGCGTAGTGAGTGGCAGTGACGCAAGCTCAAGACCGAGGTAGAACAACAGGAAGTGTCCTGCCGAGATCATGAGGTTCATTCCCATGAGTGTTGACAGTGTCAGGATGTATATCTCCGAACGCTTGTGCTTTGTGTGCTCGTTGTTGGCCCAGACTCTTGCCTGAAGGAACACGAGGATAGTACCAAGGTTCAGTATCGCTTTCACAATCTGTGTCATTGCGTTCGTAGTGAACATGCCGCCGAAAGCCTCGCCAGTGTTCGATGGCAGAATCGACACTACGGAGCAGATGATGAACAATCCGCATGCGATGTTGTCGAACTGCTTTTTTATTGTTTTGCCAGAGAACAGGTCAAGCAGTATCAGGAGAACAACTTGAGCCAGAAGAAGCATCTCTGGTTTCATATATGTTACTTGTTCTAAGTAGTTCATATCTATAAAGTAATTATTGTTTTATTTATCAAGTTAGTTTGCGAAAGCAGGGAACATGTTAAACAAGCTGTCGTCGATGATGTCCATCGGGATGAATGGGAGACATCCTATGGCAGCGATGAAAAGAATGAGTGTTATGGCAGATGTTCTTTCATACCATGTAGCGTCGGTCAGTTCCTTATGATGCTCGTTTACGACCTCGCCGAAGTGTATTTTGCCCACAACTCGCAATTGGTAAACCGCAGTCACAACTATAGAGCAGCAAGCTATGATAGTGATGACTCTGTGGAATGTGTCAGGGTGCTGGAACGAGCCGACGAATATGTTCATCTCAGACACGAATCCGCTCAATCCTGGCAGACCGAGGTTAGCCATTGCCGCAATCACCCAGCAAACGGCCATAAACGGCATGATTCTCGCCAAACCGCCCATCTGAGAAATCTCTCTTGTGTGGGTTCTTCCGTAGATGCCTCCGATAAGGCAGAAGAACAAGGCTGTCATCAAACCGTGTGAGAGCATCTGCATTGCCGCACCGGTCATTGCTGTTTTGTTTATCATCAGGATTCCGAAGAGAACCATGCCGCAGTGGCTAACTGATGAGTATGCGTTGATGTATTTCAAGTCTGTCTGTGCGATTGCTCCGAGAGCTCCGTAGAGAACAGAGATGCCTGTCAGTACGAGGAACAATGTTGTGTATGCCTCTGCGCCTTCTGGCATGAGGTAGATGGCAACTCTCAAGCAGCCGTAGCCTCCCAGCTTCATAAGCACGCCGGCGTGGAGCATTGATACTGCTGTTGGCGCTGATGCGTGACCGTCAGGAGACCATGTGTGGAATGGGAACAAGGCGCCAAGTACGCCGAATCCTAAGAATGTGATAGGGAATAACCAGTGTTGAGCCGCCTTCTCGACGCCGTGCTTTGCTATGTCGAGCAGGTTCATCGTCTCAGCTCCAGAGTAGAAGTAGATTCCGAGGATTCCCAGAAGCAGGAATGCGGAACCACCCATAAGCATCAGTGTAAGCTTCATCGCTGAGTACTCCTTCTTGCCTGTTCCCCATACGCCGATGAGCAGGTACATAGGAATCAGCGCTATCTCATAGAACATGAACATAGCGAAAAGGTCAACTGTGATGAAGAATCCGAACACTCCGATAGAGAGCATCAGGAACCACAGGAAGTATTCCTTCACTTTGTCCTCCATTGCCCATGAGGTCATGGAACCGGTGAACACGATGATAGCAGACAATACAATCATCAGCACAGAAATTCCGTCAACGCCCAATGACAGCTGTATGTCGAGGTCTGGATACCATACAAGGTCAGAGCGGAACAACATGGCGTCAGTCACGCCGCTTGAGCGAAGATCCACAAACCATGCTAATAACACAAAAGAGAGTACGAGCTGGATACCTGAGCCCACAGCCATGATTCTCTTGATGGTTGTAGCGTCCTTGCTGACGGCTACGCAAGCCATCATTAAAAGTGGTACAATTACGAAAAGATATAAGAAGTTCATATAACTGTATATTGTATTGTTGCTGTTAAATAAATACGTATGCTATGATTATCGCTGAAATCACAAGTATAGAAGTGATGAACACTCCGATGTATGTCTGCAGGCTACCAGACTGGAATCCTCTGATTCTGTATGACAGGGCGTTGCTCCACCATGCCTGGAAATCCATGAATCCGTCGATGATGTGTCTGTCGAACCATGCTATCGGCGCGCAGATGGCCTTGAATATGATTTTCTTTGTCACGAACATGTAAACCTCATCGAAGTAGAATCTGTTCTTTGCTGCGACATAGAAGCCTTTTATCGAGTTTGTAATCTTGTCTGGCACTGTTGACTTGCTCTTGTACATGAGTGTAGCAACGGCGATGCCGCAGACTCCGACCAGAACGCTTGGTATAGCGACAATCCACTCTGTGTGTATCTCGAATGCTGCGCCGTCTGATGTAACCAGCTCAGAGAATGGCAGGAATCCGGTGACACATGTGAGTGCCGCGAGTATGATGAGCGGAAGGGTCATGTTCAACGGAGCCTCGTGAGGAGTATGCTCTCCGTAGTTCTTGTTCTCGCCCCAGAATATTCCGTAGTAGAGTCTGAACATGTAGAACGCTGTGAGACCAGCTACGAACCACTGGCAGAAGAACAGTATCTTGTCGTCCTCGAATGCGGCAACCAAAATCTCGTCTTTTGAGAAGAAGCCAGAGAATGGAGGTATGCCGGCGATGGCGAGACATGCAATCAGGAATGTTATGTGTGTGATAGGCATGTACTTGCGCAGATTTCCCATCTTGTCCATCTCGTTTGAGCCGATAGTGTGGATTACCGCACCGGCGCAGAGGAACAAACAAGCCTTGAAGAATGCGTGAGTGAAGAGGTGGAACATTGAGGCCATGTAGCCGAGTCCGTCATGTCCGCCGAGCTTCGAAACGCCCAACGCAACCATCATGTAGGCTATCTGAGAGATAGTCGAGAATGCCAGCACTCTCTTGATGTCGGTCTGTGCGCATGCCACTACCGCTGCGTACAATGAAGTCAAAGCTCCGATGTAGGCGATGCCGGTCAGCACTTCGGGAGTTATGTTGAAGTAGAATGGGAAAAGTCTTGCTACGAGGTAAACACCAGCCACAACCATTGTCGCAGCGTGAATCAAGGCAGACACTGGAGTAGGGCCTTCCATTGCGTCAGGCAGCCAGATGTGCAGCGGCAGCATTGCTGATTTTCCTGCACCTCCGATGAATATCAAAGCGGTCGCCCAAGTGAACACAGATGCGCCCATGAATGTCGCGCCCACAGACTTGAGTCCTTCCTGGAAGCCAGTGCTGTTGAGTATGTCGAAGTCGAAAGTGTCAGTGTAGTATGAAAGCACAAGGATACCGAGCAACATGCCGAGGTCGGCGAATCTTGTGACGATGAACGCCTTCTTTGCTGCAAGCACGGCAGACGCCTTTGTGTAGTAGAATCCGATGAGCAGATAAGACGAAACACCCACAAGCTCCCAGAAAATGTACATCTGGAAAATGTTTGTCGCTACGACCAGTCCGAGCATTGAGAATGTAAACAACGAAAGGAACGCGTAGTATCTCTGGAAGCCTCTCTCGCCGTGCATGTAGCCGTTAGAGTAGAGGTGAACCATGAATGACACTGTCGAGATGACAACAAGCATCATGATGGATATAGGGTCAAGATACAGTCCAAGGTCTATGTGCAGTGTGTCGCTGAAGGCCAGCCACTGGAATGAACCGCTTAACGCCTTGTACACTCCGTCAACCTTGCCGTAACCAAGGAAATAGTTGAAAGCAGAAACGTAAGATAGTATAGTTGCAATTCCGAGTCCGGTTGTTCCTATGATTCCTGCTGCTTTGTGCGACAGTTTCACTCCGCATAATCCCAAAAGTAAGAAGTTGAATGCTGGGATAAGCAGAATAATCAGGGCTATCAGTAAATTAGTATCCATCGGTATCTTTGTTTATCTTGATATGTTAGTATTTCATCTTTTTAAGTTCGTCTGCCTCGATCTTGTCTGCAGATCTGAACACGTTGATTATGATTGCTATGGCCAGAGCGGTCTCGGCTGCTGCGACTCCAATTATGAATAATGTGAAGAACATGCCTTCCATCTGTCCTGGGAACAGGAAGCGGTTGAACACAGCGAAGTTTATGTTCACAGCGTTCAATATCAGCTCAAGGCTCATGAGCATCGCAATAAGGTTCTTGCGTGTTATGAATCCGTATATTCCGCAGAAGAACATAATCAGACTCAGTATTATATAGAATGACATTGGAATATTCATCTCTTTATGTTTTTTGTTGGTTCTGTTTATTCGTTTTTATTCTTCTTCGCCTTCCTTCTTCTTGTTGTTCTTCGCAATGAGGATGCCGCCTATGATGCAGGCGAGCAACAGAACGGAAATGGCCTCGAACGGCAGTATGTATTCAAATCTGCCTGTGCCGAGCAATGAGTTTCCTATGGTGTTCATGTCCACCTCTTGCTGTGCTGGAGCCATCTTCACGTCAGGAAGATATGTGTTTATGATATATCCGCAGAACAATGCGCCTAAGATTACAAGAAGCGCCGTTATGGCCGCCTTGCAGACTGACGCGGTGTCCATCTTCTCGCCGACCTTTGATGTCAGCACTATCGAGAAAACGAGCAAAACCAATATGCCGCCGATGTAAACCGAGATTTGCACTGCGGCCAGGAAATGGTAGTTCAACTCAAAATAGATTCCTGCTGTGGCAAGCAGTGTGAACAACAGATAAACTGCAGAGTGGAGCAGTTTTTTTGAAGTGACTGTTAATACCGAACTGACAGCAATAACAAATGCCAGTATGTAAAAGATTATATCTGAAGCTGCTATATCCATGATTTTGTCAGATTGCTGATTTATAGTTTAGTTATTTGCAGTCTCGGCAGCCTTTGGCGCTGGAGCTGGCTTTGGTTTCTCTATCACTTTTGAGTTCGGGTTGTTCAGCTGCATGTACAGTCTGTCTCTGTCAAAGACTGCCTGCTCGAAGTCTTGCGACCATGCGATGGCGTCCTGAGGACATGTGCTTACACACTGGTTGCAGTATATACATGTTCCGATGTCGTAGATGTACTTGTCGAGCACCTTCTTGTTTCTGCCAGTCTCAGGGTCAGCCTCCATTCTGCTTATCACCTGTATTGTGCCGTTAGGGCAGTTCATCTCGCAGATGCCGCATGCGATGCACTTGTGCTCATTCTTGTCGTTGTGGGGCATAGTGAGCTGTGCGCGGAATCTCTCGAACTGTTTTTTAGTCTTGCGGTTCTCTGGGTATTTCTCTGTTACTTTCTTGCGCAGCAAGTTGGTCATAGAAATCTTCAGACCAAGCAGCAGATTCCATATTCCCTCAAACAAACTCTTGAAGTAATTTATCAAACTCTTCATCTTTTTTATCTTAGATTGTTACCGCAACAGCAACGGCGGCTATGTTGATTAGACTTATAGGCATAAGGATTTTCCACTCGAGCTTGAGTAGCTGGTCGATTCTCAAACGAGGGTATGACCATCTTACCCACAATGCGAGGAATATGCAGAATGCGCATTTGCCAAAGAACCATACGGCTGATGGGATGTAGTCCATGACTTGGTTGAATCCGTCCAAGCCTGGTATGTGCAATGGCATCCAGCCTCCGAGGAACATTGTTGTGGCTATGGCAGATATAATGAACAGGTTTGTGTACTCTGCCACGTAGTAGAAACCGAACATGATTCCTGAATATTCTGTGTGGTATCCGGCGGTGAGCTCAGACTCAGACTCTGGCAAGTCGAAAGGACCTCTGTTGGTCTCGGCGTGACCTGCGATCAGGTAGATGACGAATGCAACAAGGGCGAAAATGCCGCCTTTGAATATGAACCATCCGTCAGCCTGGCTCTCAACGATTGTTGACAACTGCATTGAGCCTGCCAACACAACCATGGTCATAAGTGCCAGTCCGGCTGATATTTCGTAGCTTATGAGCTGCGCTCCGGCACGCATCGCGCCTATCAGGGAGTATTTGTTGTTGCTCGACCATCCGGCCAGCACGATTCCGATGACTCCGAGCGACGACACTGCCAAGATGTACAGAACGCCTATGTTGAAGTCTATCGCGTGAAGCCCCTTGGCGAATGGGAGCGCTCCGAATGTCAGGAACGAACCGATGATTACAAAGAATGGCGCCAAGAAAAACAACAGTTTCTCACTTCTTTTGATAGGGATGATTTCCTTGGTGAGAATCTTTATCATGTCGGCTATCACCTGTATGAGTCCCCATTTTCCGACTCTGTCGGGACCGATTCTACACTGGAAGAACGCGCAGATTTTTCTTTCTGCGTATATCAGCACGAGTGCTATCAGTGCGTAGGCTGCAAGAAGAGCGACACCCACGAGGATGAACTCTATGGCAAGCGTCCAGAAATTATCAAGTCCTAAATCGACTCTGAGCAGGTTGTCTATCCAGCTGGTTACAATTTTGAAATCAAACATATTGCTGTTCTTTTATCTGTCAATACAAGGTATTACATAATCTAACGAACCGCCAATCATTATCAGATCGGCAATCTTCTCTCCCTTAACGGTTGGCTCAAGAGCAGAAACCAGTGTCTCGCTTGGGCTTCTGAACTTCACTCTGTATGGTGTCTTGTCGCCCTTGCTGTTGATGTAGATGTTGAAATCGCCTCTTGCGTTCTCAACTCTCTGATAGAATTCGCCTTCTGGCAGCTTGATGATAGGCTTGGTCTTAGCCTTGTAGTCGCCGTCTGGGATGTTGTCTATCAGCTGCTCTATGATAGAGAGTGATTCGAGTATCTCGTCAAGTCTCACCATATATCTGTCGAACGAGCCTCCGTTTTCTCTCGTTATCTCGTTGAAGTTCACTTTGTTGTAAGCTGCGTATGGTTCGATCTTTCTGATGTCGTTGTGCCAGTTGGAAGCTCTGCCGGAAGGACCTGTCACGCCGTAAGAAATAGCGTCGTCGATTTTGAGCCATCCTGCAGAAAGCATTCTCTGCTTGGCGATAGGGTTGTTTGTGAACAGAGTGTGGTATTCCTTGAGCATCTTTCTCATGTATGGGATGAATTCCTTCACTCTCTTCTGGAAGTTAGGGTGGATGTCCTGCATCAGACCGCCGATAACGCTGTAGTTAGTGAACAGTCTTCCGCCTGCAGTCTCCTCGAATATATCCATGATTTTCTCACGGTCCCTCATTCCGTAGATGAATGCTGTGATAGCACCCATATCGTTAGCCATAGAAGCCCATCCGAGCAAGTGCGACGCTATACGTGTCAGCTCGTCGAAGATGGTTCTTACGTAAACGGCTCTCTCTGGCACTTCAAGCTCAAGCGCTTTCTCGACGCACAGGCAGAATCCGTGTCTGTTTATGGCTGCTGAAAGGTAATCCAGTCTTTCGCAGAGGTGGAGTATCTTAGGATATGTGTAGCTTTCACACATCTTCTCGATTCCTCTGTGTATGTATCCAAAGTTTGGGTCTATGTGTTTTACGGTCTCGCCGTTGAGCGAAACTCTCAGTTGGAGCACACCGTGTGTAGAAGGGTGCTGCGGACCGAAGCTGACAACGTAGTCCTTGTCGTCGAAGAGCTGGAAGTTCGACTCTTTGATATGGCCGTTTGAGTCAAGCTCAAGCTTCTCCGAGCCTTCGAACTCTTCCACTGACTCGTTCTTCAGAGTCACAGGGTTCGATTCGATGTCATAGTCCTTTCTGAGTGGGAATCCCTTCCAGTCTGGTCTGAGGAACAGTCTTCTCAAGTCAGGGTGTCCGATGAACTTTATTCCGAGGAAGTCGTAAACCTCTCTCTCGTACAAGTTTGCAGACTGCCATAAGTTGCTAACAGAGTGCAGTGTAGGGTTCTCTCTGTCGTCTGTCTTAGTCTTGACTACAAGCGCCTGGTTGTTGTTCTTTGTAGAGAACAGTCTGTAGTTCACGCCCAGAGCGTCGCCCAGGTCAAGTCCTATGATGTCCTGCAGATAATCGAAAGCCAAACTCTCGTCGTTTTTCAGATTCTCCGCCAGTTGATGCAACTCGTTCTTGTCAACATCAACTGTCAGCACTTGTGTGTTTTCCTCAAATACAGCACTTGGTGCTATTGCCTGTATTTTCTCTTTCAGATTCTCCATTTATATATAGATTGTGTGAAAGTCCTTTTTATGATTACTTAGCGGCAGCCGCCTTTTCTTGTTTTGCAGCCTTGTTCTCCTTGGCTATCTCTGCGAGAGGCACATTCTCCTTTATCTCGAGCCTCTCCTTTGCGAAGTAGTTCTCGAGCTTGATCTTTCTCGCGAGCTGCATCATGCCGTACAATACAGCCTCGGGTCTTGGAGGGCATCCCGGGATGTAAACGTCCACAGGGATAATCTGGTCAACGCCCTTCACTACGCTGTATGACGACTGGAACGGACCTCCGGTAGAGGCGCATCCGCCCATGGCGATTACGTATTTAGGCTCGGCCATCTGGTCGTAAAGTCTTTTCAGTACTGGAGCCATTTTCTTGACGATGGTACCTGATACGAAAATCACGTCGGCCTGTCTTGGCGAGTTTCTTGTCACCTCCCATCCGAATCTGGCGAAGTCATTTCTTGCAGCGGCCACGCACATGAACTCGATGGCGCAGCATGACGTTCCGAAAGTCAATGGCCAAACTGAGTTCGAGTGTCCCCAGTTGAGGAGGTCTGACAATTTTGTGACAGCTACACTTGTGCCGTTCTTTTTCAGCTCTTCAACATACTGCTCAAGATATTCGTTGTCCTTGAATTCCTCGTTAGGTATGTTTTTTATGTGTATGCTTTTTATCTTCATTTGTCTATGATTTTTTCTGTAAAAGACTTATGTGCAAAAAAAGTAAAAGGCTACAAGCGTGTATGCGTGTAGCCGTAGTGTTTTATTTCCATTCAAGTGCGCCCTTCTTCCATGCGTATGCAAGTCCGAGAGCAAGAATCGCTAAGAAGAGTCCTACCACTGCAAGTCCTTGCACTCCCATGCTTTGCATTACGACAGCCCAAGGAAACAAGTAAACTGTTTCAACATCGAACATCAGAAACAAGATGGCGAACAGGTAGTATCCCACTCGGAAAGGCAACCAAGATGTGCCTCTTGTCAGCACTCCACATTCGTATGGTTCTCCCTTTTGCTCGTTTTGTGTTTTTGGGGCGATGATGAGCGCGATTACAGAACCGGCTATCACTAACACCATCGCTGTCACTAAGGCGACAATAAGAAATGACTCGTTCATAGTTTGTGAGTTTTATTCGTTTGCAAATGTAAGATTTATAGACATAATATTTATGCTGAAGAACATAAAATTAATGTTTTTTTAAAGAAAAAAATCTTTAATTACGGATTTCGTCTGCAAACAAAAAAAAGATGCCAAAGCTGATGTTTTCGCTCGGTCAAAACATCATTAATCTACAGAAAAAAAAGGAGCACCGAAGAATCTTTGTCCCGGTGCTCTTTTATTATTGTGTTGCCGTTGTCTTAAAGCCTGCCGTCGGTTATGTCTTTTGGCAAGAAATTCTTGACGTCATAAATCACGGCGTTGTTTTCTTTCTGACGTTTGAAGTCGTAGTCGTTGAACTGTCTATGCGCTACGGCTAATATCACTCCGTCGTACAGCTTTTCGTTATCGACCTCGTTCTTCAGCTCTATTCCGTATTCGTCCTTCACTTCTTCAGCGTCGGCCCATGGGTCATAGACATCGACTTCCACACCGAAATCTACCAGCTCGTTGTATATATCAACGACCTTTGTGTTTCTGATGTCAGGGCAGTTCTCTTTGAACGTGATGCCCATCAGCAGGACTTTCGCTCCTTTGATTCTGTCGCCTTTGCCTATCATCAGCTTCATGACTTTGTTTGCTATGTGCTCGGCGATGCTGTTGTTCACGCGTCTGCCCGAAGAAATCACCTCAGGGTAGTAACCCACGGCTTTCGCCTTGTGCACGAGGTAGTAGGGGTCAACGCCGATGCAGTGTCCGCCCACGAGTCCTGGTCTGTACTGCTTGAAGTTCCACTTTGAACATGCCGCGTCGATTACGTCGTTTGTGTCGATTCCTATCTTGTCGAATATCAACGCCAATTCGTTCATGAACGAGATGTTGACGTCTCTTTGCGCGTTCTCTATTGCCTTCGACGCCTCTGCCACTTTTATTGAGCTTGCTTTGAATGTCTCAACCTCGAGGATGGAAGAGTAGAGCGAGTCAACAAACTCGGCTACCTCTGGAGTTGAGCCGGAGGTCACTTTTCTGATTTTTGTCAGTGTGTTTACCTTGTCTCCCGGATTTATTCTTTCTGGAGAATATCCGCAGAAGAAGTCCTTGTTGAACTTCAGTCCTGAGGTCTTCTCGAGAACCGGCACGCAGTCCTCTTCTGTGCATCCAGGGTAAACCGTTGATTCGTAGATGACTATGTCACCTTTGGACAAAGCCTCGCCCACGGTCTTGCTTGCTCCGAGAAGCGGTCTGAGGTCTGGGGTGTTGAACTTGTCGATTCCCGTTGGCACAGCGACTATGAAGACGTTTCTGTCTTTCAGTCTTTCTATGTCGTTGGTGAATTTCAGTCCTATGTTTCCGCTTTTTCCTCTGTTTATGGCTTCTGTGAGTTTCTCTGGCTCGATTTCCAGAGTGTGGTCTTGTCCCGAGTTCAACTCGTCTATTCTTGCTTTATTAATGTCAAATCCAAGAACGTCATACAGCTTGCTGAACTCGACAGCAAGTGGCATTCCAACATAACCCAGTCCGACGACTGCGATTTTAATGTCTTGTTTTTTCATATATATTTTTGATTAGAAATACTCGCGTTTTAAATTCTTCAGATTCTTCACGAACCTCTTTATCATGTTTTTCTCTTCGATTTCCTCCTCGTCCTCGTCGAAATACTCTTGAGTGTAGTTGTGGTACTCGTCTTTCTTCATGTAGTATGAGCGTCTTCCGTACTCGTGGTAGTTAGAGTAGTTGACCTTCTTTTCGTCAACGTCGTTGAGCACGATGAACACGTTCTGCACATTATCCGACTTGAGCTGTTGCAGGATGCTCTCGAAGAATGTCTTATTGGTCTTGTCGCTTCTGGCGATGAAGATGTTTGTGTCCACGTTGAACATCATCGCGTAGGCGTCGGCCACAAGTCCGATAGGCGAGGTGTCTATCACGATGTGGTCGTATGTCTCCTTGAACTTGTTGATCAGGTCTCTGAGGGCTTCCGATCTTATGAGCTCGCCCGGGTTAGGCGGAACGGAACCTCCGGATATGATGTCGAAGTTGTATTTCTCGTTGGTTATTATCAGGTCGTGGTAATCCTCAATCTGTCCGATCAGATAGTTAGAGATACCGATTCGCTTGTCGTTCGGCAGGCTCAGACGGTCGATGACACTCGGCTTTCTCAAGTCAAGGTCTATGAGCAGCGTCTTTCGCTTGGTGTGGGCGTACATGGCGGCGAAGTTCAGCGCGAACGTCGTCTTACCGTCGCCGGACTCTGTCGATGTGATGAGCACGGTTGTCGGCGCCTGTCTCTTCACGAGGAACTCGATTCTTGTTCTGATCACACGGTAAGACTCAGCAAGTCCGGAGCGTGGGTTGCCTTGCACAGGGATTTTGCTCTTGCTGTTGGTGTGTCTGATAGAACCGAAGTAAGGGTATGGCGAATATTTCTCGACATCCTTCTTATCGACGATTTTTGTGTTCAGGAATACCTTGAGCAATACGAAAATCAGTGGCAGGAGTATTCCCACAGCGAGGTAGAACGTCTTTGTCTTGCCCTTCACGTCGCCGTTTATCATTCCAGTGACTCTCGCTTTCTCCAGGATTATGTTGTCGGCCGAGTTCGACGCTTTCTGCACTTGTGCTTCGGCTCTCTTCTGCAGCAGGAACGTGTAGTAGTCGTCCTGTATCTTGAATCGTCTCTGGTAGTTGCTGAGTGTGCTCTCCTTGTCTGGGAGAGTGCTTATCTGTCCGTAAGTCTTGCTGTTCCTTTCCTGCAGGTCTCTCTTCTCGATGTTCATCGAGCTGCGCATGTTCTTGGTCACGGACAGCATGTTCTCTTTCAGCTGGTTAAGCTGCTGTGTGTACTTTACGTAGTATGGGTTCTTCTCGCCGACCTCGTTTCTCTTTGTCACGAGCTCGTTGTACTTGCCTACGAACTGGTTCAACGTTCCGTCCGAAATGCCGAGTGAGGCAGGCAGGGCGATGATGTCCTCGTTCACGTTCGATTTCAGATAGTTCGTCAGATAGTCGAAGTAATTCTCCTTGAGCTTGAACTCGGCGAATTTGTTCTCGTTCAGTCTGTTGTCTGAGATTATCTGGCCCGAGTAGCTGTTTATGTCGATTATCTGGTTGCTTATTCTGTATGACTTGAGTTTGCCTTCAGACACAGTCAGCGAGTCCTCGATTGAGCCTAACTGCGAGTTTATGAAGTCGATGGTCTTGCTTGCCTCCTCGTTCTTTCTGTCGAGCGACTCCTGGATGAAGGTCTCGCACAGCATGTTTATGAAGTCGATGTCCTTCTCTGCCACATTACCAGTGAGCTCAACCGAAATCACCGACGAGCCTTTCATCACGAAGTCGAAGCTAAGTCTCGCGCTGTACGAGTTCACAAGCTCCTCCTTGTTCTCGAAGTTGAAGCAGAATGTATATCTTGGGAAGTAGTTCTCGTTCAAGTCCACCTTAATCACGAAAAGCGCAGTCTGGAGCGGAATGCCGTATTTCCCTTTAGCTGAGTACTCGTGCTCGTTTCTGTTCCATGTGATTGTGTAGCTTGCGTTGTCGTTGTTGTCTGTGATGGTGAATTCCAATCCTCTGGCGTCTGGCGACGAGAATGTCTTTGTTATGGTTACAGGCTCGTGCTTGTATATGTTCTCGTTTCTGTATTTGCCTTTCACATAGCAGTTCACGTCGAATGGCAGCTTGTCGATTACCTTGCTTATCAAGTCGTGTGAACCGAACATGATTATCTGGTTGTTCACGTTCCTATAACCAGCCTGAAGGTTGAAACCGTTCATCGCCGTTCCCATGCCGTATCCGCCGCCGTTCTTGCCAGCGTCAAGCATCACCTGCGCCTTGGTCTGATAGATAGGCTGCCACTTTCTGTTCTGGTAGTGCGCTATGACCAACGCGACCGTCACTCCTATGACGAACAAGTACCAGAATCTGACAAACCTCATGACCCACGCCATCACGTCGAATGAGTTTGAGTCGTTGTCGAGGCCTCGGCTCATGAAGTTCTGCGTCTGGCCGGCATTCGGCTGCTGAGCCGGCTGTGGCTGTTGTGGCTGCTGAGCACCGTTGTCCATAGATGTATTTGGGTAAAAATTGTTGCTTTCGTTCATAAGTATATGGTATGCTTTTTATTTCTGTGTCGCATATTGCACAACAAGCAGAACAAATGTCAATGATGATGTTATGACTCCGAGGAACGACGAGAACGACGTTATCTTGAAGAATGAGCCTGGAGTCTGTGGCACATATATTATATCGTTAGGTTTTATGTAGTAGTACTCCGAGTCCAGAATGTCCTTTGAGCGGATGTCGAACTTGATGATTTTCTGCTCTCCGTTCTCGTTTCTCAATATCTTGACTCTCTTTCTGTCAGCCTGTGTGCTCAGGTCGCCGCTTTGCGCCAGAGCCTCAAAGATATTCAGCTTGTCCTTGTAGAACGGCTTCTCGCCCTTGCCCGATTCGCCTATCACGTAGTAAACCTTTCTGGCCATGACCACTTTCACGAACAGGTCTGGCGAGGTGTATTCCTTGAGCTTCTCGGACAGCATCTTTCCGCACTCTCTCACAGTCAGTCCCTCCACCTTTATTTTTTTCAGGTATGGTATGTCGATGGTGCCGTCGTCATACACCTTGTAGGTTATCATGTTGTTGCCGACGTTCTGTCCGCCTCCGAACATCTTTATGGCCTCGCTGTTGGTGCTGTACATGCTTAGGCTTATCTCGTCCTGCGGCTTCAGGGTGTATT
>JAGCQO010000072.1 GCA_017965125.1 Paludibacteraceae bacterium | reverse complement strand
CGTTCAGACGGAAGCCGCTCTTTCTCGTAGCGTCTGGCACACGTGTCGTACCCACGTCCACTATCACAGCTCCGTCCTTCACCATGTCGGCTGTGACGAAGTTTGGCTTGCCTATCGCGGCGATTATGATGTCGGCCTCACGACACTCCTCCTTGAGCGTCTTCGAACGGCTGTGGCACACTGTCACAGTGGCGTCGCCATACTGCTTCTGCATCATCAGCTGAGCCATTGGCTTGCCCACGATGTTCGAGCGGCCCAGGATAACGCACTTCTTGCCAGAAGTCTCCACGCCGTAACGCTTCAGCAGTGTCACGATACCCAGCGGAGTAGCCGAGATGAAACATGGAAGACTGATAGCCATACGGCCAACGTTTATAGGATGGAATCCGTCAACGTCCTTGCGGTAATCTATCGCCTCGATTATCTTCTGCTCGTCAATATGCTTTGGCAAAGGGAGTTGCACGATGAATCCGTCAACATCCTCGTCTTTGTTCAATTTATCAACACAAGCCAGCAACTCCTCCTCAGTGATGTCGTCCTCATATCTGATGAGCGTTGACTTGAATCCGCAAGCCTCACACGCCAGCACCTTGTTCTTGACGTATGTCTCAGAGCCTCCGTCATGACCCACCAATACGGCTGCCAGATGTGGCTGCTTGCCTCCGTTTGCTACTATTTGCTTAACCTCCTCGGCTATCTCAGCCTTAATGGCCGTCGCCGTAGCTTTTCCGTCTATTAACTGCATAATTTTATTGTTTGTTTTTATCTCATTCTTGGCATTCCGCCCTTCATCATTCCCGAAAGGCCTTTGAGCTTGCTCTTGTTCTTTGTCAGCGACGACATCATCTTTCTCGTGTCGGCGAACTGCTTGAGCAGTCTGTTCACCTCAGCTATGTCGTTGCCCGAGCCCTTGGCTATTCTCTGGCGGCGCGACGCGTCCAGTATGTCTGGATTAGCGCGCTCTTCAGGAGTCATGCTCTTGATTATGGACTCAATGCCCTTGAAGGCGTTGTCGTCGATGTCCACGTTCTTGAGCGCCTTGCCCACTCCCGGTATCATCGAAGCGAGGTCCTTCAGATTTCCCATTTTCTTTATCTGTTCAATCTGGTTCAGGAAGTCGTTGAAGTCAAACTGATTCTTGGCTATCTTCTTCTGCAGCTTCTTGGCCTCAGCCTCGTCATACTGCTCCTTGGCCTTCTCCACCAAAGACACGATGTCACCCATGCCGAGGATTCTGTCTGCCATACGCTCTGGATAGAACACGTCGAGCGCATCCATCTTCTCGCCTGTACCGACGAACTTTATCGGCTTGTTCACCACCGAACGAATCGAAAGCGCAGCACCGCCTCTTGTGTCACCGTCGAGCTTTGTCAACACAACTCCGTCGAAGTCCAGACGGTCGTTGAATGTCTTGGCGGTGTTCACAGCGTCCTGACCGGTCATCGATTCAACAACGAACAATGTCTCCTGAGGATGGAGCTCGTTCTTCAGACGTTCTATCTCGTCCATCATCTGCTCGTCCACTGCCAGACGGCCGGCTGTATCTATTATCACGACGTCGTTGCCCTTGCGCTTAGCCTCGTCAACAGCGGCTGTCGCTATCGCCAACGGGTCTTTCTGGTTCTCGTCCGAGTAAACGGCAACACCGATCTGTCCGCCGACCACCTTCAACTGCTCTATAGCGGCAGGACGGTAAACGTCACACGCCACCAACAGCGGATTCTTGCCCTTCTTTGTCTTAAGCATGTTAGCGAGCTTGCCGCTGAAAGTAGTCTTACCGCTACCCTGCAAACCGCTCATCAGGATTATCGATGGATTGCCCTTGAGGTTCACGCCTACCGACTCGCCGCCCATCAGAGCCGTGAGCTCGTCGTGAACTATCTTAACCATCAGCTGCTGTGGCTTGATGGAAGTCAGAACCTTCTGTCCTATAGCCTTCTCCTTCACCTGCTCGGTGAACTGCTTTGCTGTCTTGTAGTTCACATCGGCGTCTAACAAAGCCTTGCGAACGTCTTTCAATGTCTCAGCTACATTAATCTCAGTAATGCTGCCATGTCCCTTCAGTATCTTGAAGGACCTTTCTAATCTCTCGCTTAAATTCTCAAACATTGGTTATTTTTCTTTTTTTGTAACCCGATTTCATTCATAAATTGCAAATGTATGGAAAAAAAAGTAATTTCGCACCACAATAATATCAAGGAAGTATGGGCATATCTAAAACACGTCAAATGCTTGTTGATGTCGCAAGACAGCTTTTTGCAAAGGACGGCAAAAACAACGTCACAATGAACGACATAGCAACTGCATCCCAGAAGGGAAGACGAACACTATACACTTACTTCAAGAACAAAAACGCCATTTACCTGGCTGTTATCGAGAAAGAAATATCTCTGTTGCAGGAAAAACTGCAGACGGTTCTTGACAAAAACGTTCCGCCGGATCAGAAAAAAATAGAATACCTCTTCGTGCACCTTGAGGCGGCGAAGGAGGCTCTCACAAGAAACGGCTCGCTCAGAGCGGACTTCTTCAAGGACATATACGAAGTGGAGCACGCAAGACAGCGCGTGGACCTCTGGGAGACAGACAGACTGACCGAGATT
>JAGCQO010000071.1 GCA_017965125.1 Paludibacteraceae bacterium | reverse complement strand
GGTGACTGGAAAGGCGAAGACGAAAATCAAGCAGGTGCTCAAGGACATAGAGACAAAGGACGCCGACGCAGGAAAGGAAATATTAGACAGAAAGCTGAAGAACTGGAAAATCGAGTATTCGGAAGGCGAGATCATGCGCGCGATGAAGAAACTCGGATACAAAACCGTGACCGAGTTCTATCAAGGCGTGGCGCAGGAGAAGGTGAACATGCAGCAATTCCGCGACCTGCTGCTGGCCGAGCACAAGAAGGAAACCGAGTATCTCGACAACCCTGAGAACAAGAGCGCCGGCAACTACGTGAGCGACACCAACCTCAACGAGGAAGTCGGCATAGGCAAAGGCAACGACGACGTCTTAGTCATCGACAAGGACCTCACCGGCATCGAGTACAAATTAGCCAAGTGCTGCAACCCGATCTACGGCGACAAGGTCTTCGGATTCGTCTCTGCCACAGGCGGCATCAAGATACACAGGATGGACTGCCTTAACGCTCCGCAGCTCATAACCAAGTTCGGATACAGAATCGTCCGCGCGAAATGGTCGGGCAAGGGCGGCAGCCAGTACCCTGTCACGCTCCACATCGTGGGCAAGGACGACATAGGCATCGTGACCTACATCACGTCGCTCATACAGAAAAGCGACAAGCTGACGCTGCGTTCGTTCTCGGTCGATTCAAAGGACGGTGTGTTCAACGGCATGGTGACTGTGCTCGTCAGCGACCTCAAGGACTTCGAGAACCTGCAAAGGCAGATAGCCAACATCAAGGGCGTAACGAGTGTAACGAGAGGCAATTAACCAAAGGCTCCATAAGCGTAAACGAGCCCGTACTTCTCATGCAGCTGGCGCAGTGAGCCGTCGGCTTTCATCTCCCCTATCGTCGCGTTGACTGACTCCATCAGGTCGTCTTGTCCGCGCCTCATCAGGACGCCGATTTCGCCACGCGTGAATGGCTCGTGGAGCAACGGAGCGGCCAGTCGGCTGTCGGTCTGCACGTAATACGGTGCTTCGGTTATCTCGGTTATCATGATGTCCGCCGCGCCTTCCGCTATCTGCGCAGGGATTTCCTCGTTTTTCTGATAGACGATGAGCGTGCAGTGCGTCAGCCTCTCACGGGCGAAAGCCTCGTTCAGTCCGCCGGGATTAACCATCACTCGCACATCGGCTTTGTCAATGTCGCTCAGGCTCTGGTATTTGCTTTCGTCCTCCTTGCGGCAAAGTATCGTCTTGCCGTTGGCCAAATAGCCGTCCGACATCGCCATCTTCTCCTTTCGCGCCTCGGTCACGGTTATGCCGCCTATAGCCAAGTCGAACAGCGAGTCGTTCAGCACGTCGGCCGTGAGTGTGGGCCATGACGTAGGAACGTAGCGGACCTCGACGCCAAGCTTGCTCGCCACACGCTCCGCCACTTCGAGACAAAAGCCCCAGTACTCGCCAGTCGATGGCTCCTTGTAGCTGAGCGGACGATAGTCGCCCGTCGTGCCCACAAGCAAATATCCGCGCTGCTGAATGCGCTTCACTGCCGATGGGCTCGCACTGTTGCCGTCGGACGACTGGCACCCCGCCATAGCGATGACCGCAACCACGCACAAAACGCATTGCAAAAGACTTTTTCTCAAATCATTCATTCCCATAACCCTGAATTTCATGAATCACATTTCCCAAAAGTAGCAAAAACAAAGGCGAACCGCAAATAATTGCAATCCGCCTTTTGTTCATATCTCTTTATCAATCAGAACTTGCCCCTCAAACCGACAGTGAAGAGTCCCTGAGTTCCGTAGCCAAGCTCCGCAAATCCCATGATGTGGCGCGAACCAGCCTCGATGCAGACAGGAGACGCCTGGAATGCGAACAAGCATTTAGTGTCGTCGCTGTAATCGCCAGAGCGGTTCTTGTCCTTGACGTCAAATGTACCGTAATCGACAGTCAGACCAACCGCCAACTTAGAGTACATGCTTACGTGAGGATAATTGAACCAATGCGCCTTGAAAGCCGGCATGAAGTTGAAGTAGAAATCCTTCTCCTTGAGGTTTGTTTTTCCTGTAGTCTCGTCATTGAAGTCGTAACCGATGTAATCCAGTCCGACGATACCTCCGAGACCGATGGTCTTGTTGAAGTTGTAGTAATACTCGGCATTGAAAGAGCCTAAATAGTGAGACTCGACCTTTTCATTATTGCCGAGCACTGCCATAAACATCTGTCCGAAGATACTTACGAAACTGCTGATAATATCAGTGTTGGTCAACATACCATAGCTGACACCTATTTCGTGTCTCAGCAACTCATCTGATGAGCTCTGAGAATTCTGAGCTGACGCTGCGGATGCAAACAGAAAAGCCACAATCACAGCTGCTACTTTTCTAAACTGTTTTTTCATACTCTTGAGTTTTAAGTGTTAGTGTATTTTTTCGTGATGGTTATTTTACAAATATCGTAAAATATATTAACACATCGCCACAACACGTAGGCAAAAACTTTGCCACAACGAACTTACACCGAAAGGTTTTTAACCAAGACGATGGCCACCGACGACAGCACAACAAGCATCAGCAGACAGGCCGACGTCTTGCCGAGGAAGGCGTTCAGCACCGGTCCGAACCCGGCCTTTACGATGCCACGCAATGTCTTGACCATAAGGAACAGCGAGCACAAAGGCAGCGCCATAAGGCAAAGGCTGACGCACGACCATCCGCCGACGAGCCCGACCGTCAGAGCCGCGCACACCGCCGCGAAAACCGAGTTCAGCAGATACATGACCACAGCCGCTTTCCTGCCGAAGAGGACGACCGTCGTCTTTTTGCCCTCGGCCTTGTCGTTGTCGTAATCACGGTAGTTGTTCAGCACAAGGATATTGACCGAAGCGAGCCCGACAGCCAACGCGCCCAAAGCGACCTCGGCGAGCATAAGCCCAGAGCTGAGCGGATTGAAGCCCGAAACGAGGTAGAACGTGAAGAAAACCGGCACGATGCCATAAAACACGAGCACCATGACGTCGCCAAGTCCGTGTCGCGACGCAGGGAACGGCCCTGCCGAGTAGGCGAACAGCGCCACGACGCAAGCCAGCCCCACGAGTATCATCTGCCAGCCGCCGTAAAAGACAAGCCCGAGCCCCGAAGCACACGCAGCCGCCACAACGATGCCCAGCCCCGCTTTCATGCGCGAGGGCGACACCCATCCCGACGCGACGGCCCTCGCCGGACCGATTCGCTTGGAGAGGTCGTCGGAGCCGCTTTTATAGTCGAAATAGTCATTCGCCAAGTTGGACGCCATCTGCGCCAGCAAAGCGAACGCAAGGCACATAACCATAGGCAGGACACGGAACGAGCCGGTGGCATAAGCCAAAGCCGAAGCCATAATGACCGGAGCCGCCGAAGCCGAGAGAGTGCGCGGACGAACCGCCAGCACCCACGCCTGGAGAGAATCCGGCTCGATAGCAGAATGTTGCGAGGTGTTTATCTCAGTTTTCATAACCACAAAAATACTCAAAAGGTTTCATAAATAAATTTAAGGCAAAACGGAGTTCGTATTCAAATATGAATTATTTTTGACACTTGATAAATTAAACATTTCAAAAAGACAAATATGTCATTAAACAAAGTTATTCTTATAGGGAACGTGGGCAAAGACCCAGATGTAAAGTATTTCGAGAATGAAAACGCCGTAGCAAACTTCACACTTGCAACAAACGAGCGCGGTTACACAACAGCGAATGGAACACAGATACCAGAAAGAACAGACTGGCACAACATAGCGGTTAGAAAGAAGGAGATCGTCTCTTTCGTTGAGAGATTCGTCAAGAAAGGCAGCCTGGTGACTGTCGAGGGCAAAATCAGATACAGAGAGTATGACAAGGACGGAGTAAGACACTTCGTGACTGAAATCCTCGCTGACAAAGTTGACTTCTTCAACAACTCAAGCCGCCGTAGCGACAACAACGGCACTAACGCTGAGCAGAACGGAGCCGACAGCCAGGCTTAATAAATAAAGAAACTAACGCCACGCGCCGTCTTCGATAAAAAGCAGACGACGCGTGGTCATTTTTAACTAAACACTTACAGATTTGGACTATCTCCCGTCAGACTTTTTCTTAGGATTCACCTTTGCGTCAGTACTATCGCTAACCATAACAATAATACTGTTGTTCGCATCTGCGTTCATGTCGGCTTCTGAAGTCGCATTCTTCTCGCTCAGTCCGTCTGACATAAAGAAACTCGACAAAAACAACAAAAGCGACAGAGCGATAAAACAGCTCCTGTCCAATCCGCAAAAACTGCTTGCCACCATACTCACCGGCAACAACTTCATAAACATCGCCATCGTCATCCTTTCGGCGTTCACAGTGAACAAGCTGCTGAACTTCGGCGACCACACGATTCTCGAATTCATCTTCCAGACAGTAATCATAACATTCATCCTGCTGCTTTTCGGCGAGATTATCCCAAAGATAAGCGCGACCATCATGGGCGTGAGACTCGCAAGAAGAAACGCCGTGCTGCTCTTAGCCACAGAGAAAATCCTGTCACCGATTTCGTCCATCCTCGTGAAATCGACTGTGCTTATCGACAAGCGACTAAGCAAGCACCAGCACAAGAACATATCGGTGGAGGAACTCGAGACCGCGCTGAAGATAACCGCGACACCGAAAGACAAAGGCACGACCGACAATGAGATACTGCAAGGCATCGTGAACTTCGGCAATATAAACGCAAGCCAAGTGATGACCTCGAGAATGAACATGACGAGCCTCGATATAGCCACACCGTTCAAAAAGGTGCTGGAGGTCGTCATCGAAAGCGGATACTCACGACTGCCGGTGTTCAGCAAGTCCGAGGACGACATAAGAGGCATACTCTACGTCAAAGACCTGCTCCCCCACCTCGACAAAGGCGACAACTTCAGATGGCAGACACTTATAAGAAACGCCTACTTCGTGCCGGAGACCAAGAAGATAGACGACCTGCTGACCGACTTCAAGAAAAGCAGAATACACATAGCCATAGTTGTGGACGAGTTCGGCGGCACTTCAGGCGTAATAACAATGAAGGACATACTTGAGGAGATAATCAGCAATCTGGGCGACGAATATGACGACGAGGAAGAGCCGATGTTCAAGAAGACCGGCGACAACACGTTCAGAATCGAAGCGCGAATCCCGGTCAACGACCTGTTCAAAATCGAGGAGATAGACGAGAACGACTTCGACGACTTCTCCAGCGACATAGAGACACTGGCTGGACTGCTGCTCGAGATTAACGGCGAGATACCTAAGCCTCACGACAAGATAAAATACAAGAAATACGATTTCGAGATAGAAAAAGCCGACGACCGCCACATAGAAAGCGTCATGCTGACTATCACACCAGACAAAAACGAAGACAACGAAGAGGACAAAAAATAAACCACGATGAAAATGAGAAACGCAATACTCACCATCATAGCCGCGGCTGCAATCGCACTGACAAGCTGCGAACAAAGCACGCCTAAACCATACGGATACTTCAGAATAGACCTGCCGGAGCACGAATATGTGACCTACGACAGCCTCTACCCTCCATGCACGATGGAGATTTCGAAGTACTCGAAGGTGATGTACAGAAACGCCAAGGACAACAAAAGCGAATGGATAGACATCGTTTACCCCGACCTGAACGGCAGAATATACTGCAGCTACACCACTGTGAAAGGCAACTTCAGAGCCCTGGCAGAAGACAGCCGCAACCTCGTGTACAAACACACAATCAGAGCAGACGCGATAATAGAGCATCCGTTCGAGAACAAGGAGGCGAAGGTCTATGGCATAATGTACGAAATAACAGGCAACGCCGCATCGCCACTGCAGTTTGTG